>NZ_JBFBBZ010000015.1:0-31582 GCF_040682935.1 Amycolatopsis sp. NPDC051061 | reverse complement strand
GCTTGTGGGGTGTGTGTGTCAACTTTTTTTACCCCATGTTCCCCCCCCCCCGACGGCGTCAGCCGTGGGTCCACTTCTGGGCCGCGCTCTGGTTGCAGTCGTAGATCTGCAGTTGGGTGCCGTCGGTCGTCGTGCTGCCCGGGTCGTCGAGGCACCGGCCCGACTGCGGGTTCACCAGCGAGCCGCCGGTGCCCGCCTGCCACTTCTGGGCGCCGGAGGAGTTGCACTGCCACAGCTGGACCACCGTGCCGTTGGCCGTGCCGCTGTTGCTCACGTCCAGGCAGCCGCCCTGGGCCTGCAGCGACCCGTCGGAAGCCGAGAACCACTTCTGGGCGCCGCTCGAGTTGCACGTGTACAGCTGCACGTGCGTCCCGTTCGCCGTGCCGCTCTGCGCCACGTCCGCGCACTTGCCCGCCAGCCCCGAGGTCAGCGGACCCAGGTGCGGCAGCGTCCCGTCGTACGACGGCGGCGGGTTCGACGCCGCCCACGACGTGTTCGCCGACGTCCCCAGAGTGAACGCGAGAGTCCCGCCCGACGTGAGAGCCGACGTCGGCGCGTACGCGTTGTTCCACGCCGAGCCGTTCCAGGAAGCGCTTTGGACGTACGGCGCGTTGTCCGCCGCCGCCGGCGCGTTCACCGTCAGCGTGTTGCCGCTCGGGAGCGTCACCACCGCCTGCGTGAACAGCGGGCTGCCCAACGCGAGGTCCGCCGTCCCCGGCGTCATCGGATAAAAGCCCAGTGCGGAGAACACGTACCACGCGCTCATCGCGCCGAGGTCGTCGTTGCCGGCCAGCCCACCCGGCGCGTCGGTCCAGATCTGGTCCTGGACCTGCCGCACGACCTTCTGCGTCTTGTACGGCTGCCCGACGTAGTCGTACTCCCACGGCAGCTCCAGGCTCGGCTCGTTGCCGAGGTCGGCCTGCGAACCGCCGCTGCCGTGGAAGCCGGCCAGCACGCTGTCGAGGTAGCTGATCAGCGACGCGTTGCCGCCGCGCGCGGCGGCGAGGCCGGCCACGTTGAACGGCACCATGCCGGTGTACTGCCACGACGTGCCTTCGACGAAGTTCGAGCCGCTCGCCGGGTTGAAGCCGCCGGTCCAGCCGCCGCCCGCGTCCTTGGGCTGCATGAAGCCGCTGGCGGGGTTGAAGGTGTTCTTCCAGTTCTGCGCCCGGCCGGCGTAGAAGGCCTGGTTCGCCGTGTCCCCGAGTGCCCCGGCGAACGCCGAGAGCGCGAAGTCCGCCGTGTCGTATTCGAGCTGCGTCGAGACCGGGCCGTAGAAGTTGCAGCACTGGTAGGTGCCGTTGGCCGGCAGGTAGCCCGGCGCGTTCGTCGCGTTGAGGCCCGGCCGGACGTTGTTCAGCACGCTCGCTTCGTGCAGCATCGCTTGCAAGGCCGCCGTGGTGTCGAAGTTCCGGGCCCCGAAGGCGTAGTAGCTCGCGAGGATCGCCGTGCCGGGATCGCCGACCATCACGTAGGTTTCGCCGTTGTTCTGCGACCACTTGGGCAGCCCGCCGCCCTGGGCGTAGTCGGCGATCATCGACTGCGCGATGTCGCTCGTTTGCGCCGGTGCCAGCAACGCCGAGAGTTGCGCCTGCGTGCGGTAGATGTCCCAGCCGGAGAAGTTGGCGTAGTGCGCCGAGTGTCCACTCGCGACGGTGTGCACCTGGTTGTCGAACCCGATGTACTGGCCGTTGCGATCGGAGAACACGTTCGGGTGCACCAGCGAGTGGTACAGCGCGGTGTAGAAGACGCGCTGCTGCGCCGCGGTGCCGCCGGCGACCTGGATCCGGCCCAGCAGCTGGTTCCAGCCGTCGTGCGCGGCCTGCTTGGTCGCGGCGAAGTCGAACGCCGGGATGTCGGCCGCGCGGTTCGCGACCGCGTTGGCCACCGAGACGTAGGAGATGCCGACCTTGGCCTGCACCGTGCGGTTGGTGGTCGTGTCGAACCGGACGTACGCGCTGCCCGGCCCGGCGTCCGGCGCGGCCGGCGCGGCTTCGGCGGCCGCTGAGCCGTGCAGCTTGCCCGGCGAAGCCTTGGGAGTCACCGCGGTGGCCGCGGCGGTGCCGCTGCTGCTGAACGCGCGGTCGAAGACGACGTCGAAGTAGAGCGTGTAGGTGAATCCGGCGCCGCAGAAGTGCCCGGAGGTGACCGAACCGGACACTTCGGTCGGACTGACGACCGTCCACGTCTGGTTCGAGGTGCCGTTCTGGCTGCCGTTGAGCTTGAACTGCAGGTTCGCCTGCGACGTCGACGGGAACGTGAACCGGCCGATCCCCGACCGCAGCGCCGCGGTCAGCTCGGTGTTCACGCCGTTGCCGAGGTTCACCGAGTAGGCCCCGGGGCTCGCGGATTCGTTGCTGTGACTGAAGGACACGGCCGCGCCGGTGTTCACCGCGCCGACCGTCGGCAGGATCGGGACGTCGCCGTCGGCGCCGCAGCCCGGGCCGGACAGGTGCGTCAGGCTGAACCCGGTGATGGACGAGTCCTTGTACTCGTACCCGCCGCCGTCGGGACGGCTGGGCGTGTCGGGACTCCACTGGACCATGCCGAACGGGACGTCGGCGCCGGGGAAGTCGTCGGCGGCGTTGGAAGTGCCGATGAAGGGGTTCACCAGGGACGCCGGGTCGGTGACCAGCTGCGCCGCGGATGCGGGTACGGGGATCAGTCCGGCCAGGGCCAGGACGGTGGCGGCGGAAAGCCGCAGGAGGGTACGCAAAGCCATGTCACTTGTCCTTCGCCATTGAGCACAAGTTCAGCCACTGCGTTCCGGAACGGTCCTCGCGGGCTGACACCGTTGTCAACGGTCCGTGGTGATCCTGTCGCGTTCCGGACACGGCCGGGTGAAGCCGATGACTTTTCCCGGCCCCCGTCGTCAGTACTGAAGTCCGCGAACCGGCCCAAAGGAGACATCGTGGCGAAACTGCTCTACGGCTTCAGCTGCTCGGTCGACGGCTTCATCGCCGGCCCCGGCGGCGACATGTCCTGGCTGACCCCGTACCTCGGCCCGGACCCGGTGGTCGACGAGCTGATCCCGGAGATCGGCTCGCTGCTCGTCGGGCGCCGGACGTTCGGCGGCGACGACCCGCACCGCGGCACCGAAGGCGAGGGCAAGGCCTTCGGCGGCGGCTGGGAGGGCCCGCAGGTCGTGCTCACCCACCGCCCCGCGGCGCCGGCGCCGGGCGTCACGTTCGTCGACAACCTTGTCGGCGCGGTCGCCGCGGCGAAGGAGGCGGCCGGCGAGAAGTACGTCAACGTCCTCGGCGCCGACGTCGCCCGGCAGTGCCTGGAAGCCGGCCTGCTCGACGAGATCCTCGCGATGCCCGTCCCGGTGCTGCTGGGCGACGGGGTCCGGATGTTCGACCAGCCGGGCGGAAAGCCCGTCGGACTCGAACTCCTGCGGCCGAACTGGTACCGGATGGTCCGCTAGGGCCGCAGCCCGAACGACGGCCGGCCCACCAGCTTTGGCAGCACCGCGTGGGCGTCACCGATCCAGTCGCACAGCCGGGCGCGGGTCTCGCGCGGGTCGATGACGTCCTCCACCGAAAACCGCTCCGCCGTGCGGAACGGCGAGCGCACGGCGTCCAAGCGGGCGCGGATCTCCTCGATCCGGGCCTCCCGGTCGTCGGCGGCGTCGAGTTCCGCGCGGTAGGCCGCTTCGATGCCACCCTCGACCGGCAGGGAACCCCAGTCGCCGGACGGCCACGCCCAGCGGCGGACCAGCCGGTGCCGGTTGACCTGGCCCGCGCCGCCGACGCCGAACACGCGCCGCACGATCACCTCGGCCATCGGCACCCGCGCCTGGTAGACCGCGGTCACCGCGCGGGCGCCGTGGCGGATCGCGCCCGCGCGTTCGGCGGCCGCGCCGATCACCATGCCCGCCTGGTCGGTCAGGGACACCAGCGGCAGGTGGAAGGTCTCGCAGAGGTCGACGAGCCGCGTCATGACGTCGGCGCCTTCCGGCGTCAGCGTCGCGCCGCGGTACGGGTCGGTGGCCAGCACACCCACTGGGTGACCGTTCAGGCGCGCCAGTCCCGCGTAGGCCGAGCCACCCGACACGGCGTAGTCGAACACCGAGCCTTCGTCGAAGACGCCGTCGAGCAGGGGCCGCAACCGGTAGGGGTGACGCCGGTTGCGCGGCACCAGCGACAGCAGGGCCTCGTCGCGGCGGTCCACCGGGTCCGAAGTGGACCCGACCGGCGGCAGCGAGTCCACTGAGGACGGTAAGTACGACAGGAACTGCCTGAGCAAAGCGAAAGCTTCGGCCTCCGACGCCACGATCCGGTCGACCGCGCCGCTGCGCCGGTGGACGTCGGCGCCGCCCAGCTCCTCCTTGGTGAGGTCCTCCCCCGTCGCGTGCTTCACCACCGGCGGCCCGGCGACGAACAGCTGCCCGGCCCCTTCGACGAGGACGTTCAGGTGCGACATGACCGCCCGCGCGGCGCCGAGCCCGGCGACCGGGCCGAGGCAGAGCGCGACCACCGGGACCGTCGAGAGGTTGTCCACCACGAGGTCCCAGCCCGGGTTGACCGGGACGTAGGTGAACCCGTGCTGCTCCAGCATCTTGACGCTGCCGCCGCCCCCGGTGCCCTCGATCAGCCGCACCATCGGCAGCCCCAGCTCGTTGGCCAGGCGCTCGGCGTGGACCTGCTTCTCCATGATCGCGGCGTCGGCGGCACCACCGCGGACGGTGAAGTCGTCGCCGCCGATGGCCACTCGGCGGCCGTCGAGCTTCGCGGTCCCGATGACGAAGTTGGCCGGGGTGAACGACGCCAGCGATCCGTCCACATAGGATGCCGTGCCGGCGAGGGCCCCGATCTCGTCGAAGCTGCCGGGATCGACGAGGGCGGCGATCCGCTCGCGGACCGTCGAGCGCCCGGCGGCGTGCTGGCGCGCCACCTTCTCCGGCCCGCCCATGCGCTCGGCCAGCTCGCGCCGCCGCGCGATCTCGTCGACCTCCGGCTGCCAGTTCATTCGGCTCCAGTGGCCCCGTCGATGGCCGCTTCGACCTTGCGCTGCAGCTTGTTCATCCCGCCGAGCCAGCGGTCGGTCTGCGTCGCGCGGGCCGCGTAGTAGTCCGCGACCTCGGGGTGCGGCAGCACGAGGAACCGCTTCTCGTCGATGGCCGTGAACAGCGCGTCCGCGACCTGCTCGGGCTCGATCGCCGACGCGGCCATGAGCAGCTGGCCCGCGGTGCCGGTGCTCTCGAGCATCGCCGTGCGCACCCCCTGCGGGCAGATGGCCTGCACGGTGATGCCGCGGTGCTGGTAGGTCGCCGCCAGGTACTCGGCGAACGCCAGGGCGCCGTGCTTGGTCACCGAGTACGGCGCCGAGCCGAGGCTGGTCAGCAGGCCGGCGGCGGAAACCGTCGCGATGAAGTGCCCCTTGCCGCGCTCGAGCCACGCCGGGAGCAGCTGGTTCGCCGCGCGGACGTGCGCCATGACGTTGACTTCCCAGGTGCGCGCCCAGACGTCTTCGGGGCTTTCGGGACCGCCGAAGGGCGCGATGCCCGCGTTGGCGCAGAAGACGTCGATCTCGCCGAGAGTCTCGCGCGCGGCCGAGATCAGCTTCGCGACGCCGTCGACGCTCGCGACGTCACCCGCGAACGCCGTCCCCTTGATCTCGGCGGCGACTTCGGCGGCCTTGTCGCCGTCGAGGTCGGCCACGACGACCTGGGCTCCGTCGGCGGCGAAGCGGCGGGCCAGCGCGGCACCGATGCCCCCGCCGCCCCCGGTGACGACGACGCCGGTCACAGGCCACCGCCCAGGGTCACGCCGCCGTCGAGGACCATCGTCTGGCCGGTGATCCAGCTCGCGTCGTCGGACAGCAGGAACGCGACGGCGCCGGCGATGTCGGCCGGCACGCCGAGGCGCTTCATCGGGTAGGCCGACGAGACCTCCTCTTCGCGGCCCTCGTAGAGCGCGGTGGCGAACTTGGTCTTGACGACGGCGGGCGCGACGGCGTTGACGCGGATCTTCGGCCCCAGCTCGGCGCCGAGCTCGACGGTCAGCCGGATCAGCGCGGCCTTGCTGACGCCGTACATGCCGATGCCGGGCGACGCGCCGAGACCGGCGACGGAGGCGACGTTGACGACGGCACCGCCGTGCTCCCCCATCCACGCGTCGCGGGCGCGCTTGGTCCAGCCGAGCGGCGCGAGGACGTTGACGCCGAGGATCTTCGCCGCGGCGGCGGGGTCGATGTCGAGGGTGGGCCCGTAGACGGGGTTGATGCCGGTGTTGTTGACCAGGTAGTCGAGCCGGCCGAAGGTCTCGATCGTCTTCGCGATCGCGGCGTCCTGGTGGTCGGTGTCGTCGGACTTGCCGGGCACGAACATGGCGACGTCCGGTCCGCCGAGGGAGTTGACGGCTTCCTCGAGGGCCTCGGGCTTGCGCGCGGTGATGCACACCTTGGCCCCGCGCTCGACGAGCGTCTTCGCGATCCCGAGGCCGATGCCCCGGCTGGCCCCGGTGACGATCGCGACGCGATCCTTGAACGAGTTCACAGCGGTGTGTCTCCTTCGCGGTGTGGTACCCGGCACATGCTAAGCGGTCGGTCAGGTGCTCATTATGCGCGATGCGGCCATCCTCTCAACCCGGCCCGCGTCACACCGCCCGGCAATGGGCGGAACGCCGCACCTCACCGGGAGGGATCCGAAAGTCGGGCGGACAGCGCCGCGGCAACCGGCCGAGCGTCCACCGCGGCCCGGGGAAGGATCACGCCGCCACCTCGGGGGATTCCGCTCACCGGCACCCTCCACCGGCGGCCATCGCCCCCGGAAAGGTCCGCGTTAGCGTGATCCACGCCACAAGGATTTCGCTGCCCCGGAACCCCATACTTGCTCCGGCGTCGCGAGCGATCCGGGAGGGGTCGCCGCCGCTGAATCCTTGGGGGGACTCATGATCCGCAGATCGCCGAAGCACGTCCGGAGAGCCGTTTCGGCCGTCGCCGCCGTGGGGGCCGCGATGACCGTCGCGGCCGGGCCCGCCGCCGCGGTGGCCGGGGGCACCGACGTCACCTCCGCGAGCGAGCCGTACCTGGCGTCGGTCCGGGTGGGCACCCCGGACACGCCCGGCGGCCGCGCCTGCTCGGGCGCGTTGGTGGCGCCGCAGTGGGTCATCACGGCCGCGAGCTGCTTCGGCGCCACGGCCGCCGGTGACTTCCGGATCCCGGCGGCCACGCCGGCGGCCGAAGTGACCGTGCTCGGGAAGTTCCCCGTGGCCGGCACCCGGGTCGTCGCCCCCGGCGGGCGAGATGTCGCGCTCGTCAAGCTGGCGTACAAGATCACCACCGTCCAGCCGGTGCCGCTGGGCGAGACGCCGCCGGCGGCGGGCGCCGCCACGGTCGCGTCGGGCTTCGGCCGGACCGGCGACCAGTGGATCCCGGACCTGCCGCACTCCGCCGGGTTCACCGTGTCCGGCAGTGCCGCGACGACCCTGGCGCTCTCCGGTTCCGGGGACACCTGCAAGGGCGACGCCGGCGGCCCGGTGCTCACGGCGGCCCACGAGCTGGCCGGCGTCGCCAGCGCCTCCTGGCAGCACGGCTGCTACGGCGAGACCACCACCCGGCAGGGGTCCACCGCGACCCGGACCGACGACCTCGCCGGCTGGGTCCGCTACCAGGTCGACCCGTTCAACTCGTGGTACTTCCTGCCCGGCGCCGGCACCGTCGTCACCCGGGCCGCGACGACCACCGCGCGGGCGGCGGCCGTGTCCGGGCACTCCGGGTCGCTCACCGGCAAGGCGGCGAGCGACCTGATCACCCGGCGCTCCCGGGACGGCGTGCTCTTCGCCTACGAAAACCGGCTCAACCCCACGGTGGACGAGGAGACGTACCAGCCCGGCACGCCGATCGGCACCGGCTGGAACATCTACAACCTCCTGCAGCAGGCCGATCTCAACGGCGACGGCATCGCCGACGTGCTCGCCCGCGACGCCGACGGCGCCCTCTGGGGCTACCTCGGCACCGGCAAGATCGACGGCACGACCGGCACCCTGAAGGCGCGGGTCCTGATCGGGGAACGGGGCTGGAACGCCTACCGCGCGATCTTCGCCGCCGACACCAACGGCGACCGGAAGGCCGAGGTGTTCGGGGTCGCCGCCGGCACCGATCCCGCGCAGCTCGACCTGTGGGGCTACCCCAACAACGGGTTCAACGGCCTGTCGACGCTGGCCGCGCGAACCAAGGTCGCCACGGGCGAAAAGGAGATCGTCCCCAGCGGGTTCGCCGATTTCACCGGGGACGGCAAGGCCGACCTGTTCCTCGTCACCGACTACGCGAGCGGGTCGAACGACCTCGGCGTGCTCGACCAGTACGCGAACGGCACCGACGCCGACGGGACGCCCCGGCAGCCGGTCACCTACAAGGTGGGTGCCGGCTGGACCCCGGCGCAGCGGATCGCCCTCGGCGACGTCAACGGCGACGGGCACCCGGACGTCATCGGCACGACTGCGGTCGGCGCCCTGAACGCCTACGTCCACACCGGGACGTTCGTCCGAGCGCCGGGCCAGGGAGCGCAGACGTTCTCCGCGCCCGCCCGGATCGGCACGGCGGCCTGGGACACGATGGACATCATCACCTGACCGTCCGAGACACGAAGACGGGCGGGGTGCGGCTTTCGCCGCACCCCGCCCGCGCGTGCCCGCGCTACCGGGCCTTGTTCTCCGTCTTGCCCTTGCCCGCGGCCGCGTGACCGTTGGCGCCGCCGTCGACCGGCTTCGGCGCCGCGGCCGGCTTGGGCGCGGCGGCCGGAGCGGCCGCCGGTGCCGCCGGCTTCGCGGGCGTCGGCGGGACCGCCTGGTCCGCCGGCGTCACGACCTTGTCCGCCGGTACCGGAGCCTTCTCCTCGGTCTCCTCCACCAGCGGGTTCGACCGCTTGACCTGCACCACGGCCACGACCGCGGCGGCCACCGCGCCGAGGGCCAGCAGCCACGGCCAGCGGGCCCGGCGGGAACGGTCCCCGCGCGCCACGCTCTTCGCTTCCTCCAGCGCCACGGCCAGGTCACGCTTCGCCGTCGCGACGGCCTTGCGCCGCTTGCGGTTCGACTCGCCCGTCGAGCCCGCCACGGTCGCGATCGCCTGGGCCGCCTTGCGGCCGGGGTCGCGCATCTTCACCGCGCGAGCCACCACCTCGTCACGCGCGGCGACCGAGTGCTTCAGCACGTCCCGGCGCGAAGACCGGGTGCTCTTGTCGAAGTCCTTGGTCGCCGAGCGGCCGACCTTGGCGAGCTCGTCCGCGCCTTCCGTCAGCTTCCGGTCGGTGATCTCCACCGCCCGCGCGGCCGCGGCCGCGCCCACCCGTGCCGCCTCGGCGGCGAGATCCCGAACGCCGGCCGCTGCCGTCTTCACCGATCGCCCGACCGGAGCATCGCCCTGGCTCATGTGATCACCTCTCACTAGTCCCGCAGGCAGGGCCTGCTCAGCCTCACACCACCGGGCTACCCACCAATCGGCCTTTCGGAACCTCCGACCACCCGTCGGTGTCGGTCAGGCCCGCACGTCGGGCAGGCTCTTGCCACGCTGGAGGCGCCACGCGTCGCCGGATTCGGCGTCGTCGGTGGAGCTGCTCAGCTCGGCCCACTTCGCGTCGGTGTCGACGCGGTGCCGCCACGCCTCGCGGCCGTACTCGTAAGCGTCGCTGCCCGCCAGCAGGCGCAGCGGCGGCTCGTCGAGGCCCGCGACCGTGAGCACCAGGTCGGCGACCTTCCGCGGGTCGCTGTTCGCGTGCCGCTCGAAGTCGGCCATCGCGCGGGCCGACGCGCCGACCGTCGCCTCGTACGGCTCGCTGATCGGCGGCGTGGCCATCGAGGAGCCGCCCCAGTCGGTGCGCATGCCCCCGGGCTCGAGGACCGTGATCTTGATGCCCAGCGGCGCGACCTCGGCGGCGAGCGCCTCGCTGAACCCGCCGACGGCCCATTTCGCCGACTGGTACGCCGTCATCCCGGGGCTGCCGACGCGGCCGCCGACGGACGAGATCTGGATGATCCGGCCGCCACCTTGCCCGCGCAGCACCGGAACCGCGGCCTTGGTGACGTACACCGTGCCGAGGAAGTTCGTCTCGATCTGCCGGCGGAAGACGTCGAGCGTCATGTCCTCCAGGGAGGCCCGGTCGCCCTGGCCGGCGTTGTTGACCACGACGTCGATCCGGCCGAACGCGGCGACGCCGGCGGCCACCGCGGCTTCGGCGGCCGCGGCGTCGGTGACGTCGAGCGGCTCGACGTGGACGCGGTCGCCGTAGCGGGCCACGAGGTCGTCCAGGGTCCGCGGGTCCCGGGCGGTCGCGACGACGCGGTGCCCGGCGGCGAGGGCCCGCTCGGCGATCTGCCGGCCGAGCCCGCGCGACGAACCGGTCACGAAAAACACTGAACTCATCGGAAGCTCCTTAGTAACGCAATGACTTTGCGTTAACTCGAACATAACTCCGCCTCCGCGTTGAGTCAATGCGGTTGCGTTATCGTGGTCGCGTGCCCCCACCCCGCCGGCGCGCCCGTTCCGACCAGGACAAAGAGGCCCGCAAGACCGCCCTGCTGACCGCCGCGCGCGAACTCGCGGCCGAACGCGGTGTGCGCGAGGTCACCCTCACCGAGGTGACGAGCCGGGTCGGCCTGCACCCGTCGGCGCTGCGCCGGTACTTCGAATCCCGCGAGGAGCTGCTGCTCGAACTGGCGGAGCGGGGCTGGGCCGACTGGCGCTCGCGGCTGCTGGCCGACCTGGCCGGCCTCGGGGGTCACCGCCCGAGCCCGGTCGAGGTCGCCGAGGTCGTTGCCGGGTCGCTGGACGCCCTCCCCCTGTTCTGCGACCTGCAGACCCACGTCGGCCTCAGCCTGGAGGGCGCGGTCCGGCTGGAGCGGGCGCGCGCCTACAAGACCGCGGCGTCGGAAGCGTTCGACGCGATGACGGCGGCCCTGGCCGAGACCGGCGCCGGCCTGGACGCCGAGGGCGCCCGGACCCTCCTGACGGCGGCGATGAGCTGCGCGGCGTACCTGTACCAGCTGTCCCGGCCGTCACCGACCCTGCGTCGGCTGTACGACGAGGTGCCGAGGTGGGCCCACAGCGCGCTGCGGTTCCGCGAGCAGCTGACGACGCTGTTGCGAGCGGTCGCCCTGGGCGCCGCGAAACCGCCGGTCACTTGAACGTCTTGTCGAGTTCCTGGCCCGCCTTCTCCAGCGCCTCCTTCGCCGAAGCGTCCGCTCGTTCGAGGTAGTTCGCGACGGCGATCAGGTACTCCCCCAGCTCGACCACCTGGCTCGAGGTCACGTCGAGGATGCGGGCCAGCGCGGTGCGGACGCCGTTCCACTGCGGCCACGGGCCGGTCGGCCCGAGACCGATCGCCCGCCCGCCGGCCAGCTCCGGACGCAGCCACGACGAATCCGTCGAATAGACCTCGTGCACTCCCCGGGAGACGGCGCGGAGCTCTTCCCCGAGTTCGTCGGCGAATGTCTTCCCCGCGGCGCGAAGGCGCTCGAACTCGACGCTGATGTCGGCGTCCTGCGGGGTTTCCGGGTGGGAGTCCGTCCGGACGTCGATGACGTTCATCGTGAAGAACGTGTGGTAGACGTTCGCTGCCGCGTCGTACACGGCCTTGTCGTTCTCGATGTGCCTCAGCGCCACCTGAAGCGTGTCGGAGCTGTCGCTCTCGTCGAGCTGGATCTGGGTCTCGAGGTCGAGGATCTGCCCGCTGTCCAGAGTGGTCTCCACCGACCGGATGATCTCCTCCGCGGTGGCCCCTTCGATCGACGCCGGGATGTCGTACACCTCTTTGGCTTTGTGCTTGATGTCGTCGAC
Organism: Amycolatopsis sp. NPDC051061; assembly: GCF_040682935.1. Classification (NCBI taxonomy): domain Bacteria; kingdom Bacillati; phylum Actinomycetota; class Actinomycetes; order Pseudonocardiales; family Pseudonocardiaceae; genus Amycolatopsis; species Amycolatopsis sp. NPDC051061. Next base: position 19,804 of record NZ_JBFBBZ010000015.1, on the reverse strand, counting down.
GAGGGCGTCCGCGGCGGCCAGGACGAGCCCCGCGGCCCCCAGGCCGATGCTCACCGGCGTCGGCAGCGCGACCAGGCCCATGGCGCCGACGACCCAGCCGGCCGCCTTGATGGCGGCCTGACCGTCACCGCCGCCGCGGCCGGACATCCTCAGCGTGGCGTGCCCGCCGATTTCCATGACGCTGATCCGCGTGCTCCGCCACATGTTCCCCAGGCCCTCGAGCTGGGCGGCCAGCATCTCGCCGAGGACGCCGAGGTTCAGCAGGGTTCCCTGCAGCGGGATGACGAACCGGTCGATGGGGCCGTTGATCTGCGGCGCCCACATCCGTCCGGGCGAGGAGCCCTGGACGAGCCCGAGACTCCGGCACGCGAGGTAGTAGGGCTCGCCGCTGTCGGGCACCGTTTCGAGGGGCTTGATCGCGTCCCGCAGCCGGGTCGCGGCTTCCCAGAAGTTCTTCTCGTACGGAATGTGGTCGGGGTCGGCCCAGCCGGTGAAGACCTTGTCCACCCGGGCCGGCCACTTGCCGTAAAAACCCTGGAACCCGGCCGAGCCGGATTTCGTTTCCGCCCAGACGTCGAATTCGGCGATGCGCTTGCCCTGGTAGTCCTCCTGCCACCCCATCCGGTACTTCGTCTCGTTCCGCGTCCGGGGAATCGGCGGGAAGTGGTGGTGCGTCATCCACGGCCGCGGCTCGTACCCGGGCTCGTTCTCGCGGTCGTGGAATGTCTTGTCGTGGTCGAACGAGACGCGATACCCCTCGTCCGCACTCCCCGCGTAGCAGCACAATGAACTCTTGCCGAGGGTCCGGTCCTGGAGGTCGCGGTCGATCGCGGCCCGGGCCAGCCCCCACTTCATCTGCTCGATGCCTGCTCGCGTATACGATTCCCGGCGCTCGTCGGCCATGATCTCGTCCCCCTAGACGACCACGGCGCCGAAGATCCATTCCCCGGCCGGCAGCCGTGGTGCGGGGAAATATACGCCGGATCGTCCGTTACAGGTAGTTTTCGGCCACGCTCAGCTCGCCAGGACGACCGAGCGGGACAGGTGGGCCGGCCGGTCCGGATCGCGGCCCCGCCCGTTCCGCCAGGACGACCGCCAGCCGCTGGATCGCGACCAGTTCGGCTGGCTGGTGATCTCGTCGAGGGTGTGCGACCTGGTTCTCCCGGGGTTTCCGGGGTCAGCGGCCGAGGACGGCACGCAGGGCGGGCTGGAGCCGGTCGCCGTGCGCGCGGACGAGGTCGTCGCACAGCTCGAAGATCCGCTCGACCGGCAGCGCGGCCGCGGTGGCCGGGTCGGTCATCGCCGCGTGCCGGATGTGGCGTGGATCGTCTTCGACGGCGGCGCGCACGACGAGGTCGTTGACGCTCAGGTACGTCCGGTTGAGCGCGGCGAGCTGCGGCGGCAGCGCGCCGATCCGGGTCGGCCGGACGCCGGTGGCGTCGACGAGGCACGGCACCTCGACCGCCCCGCAGGAGGGCAGGTTTTCGATCAGGCCACGGTTGACGACGTTGCCGTAGACGGTCCGCGGCGTGCCGGTGAGGACACTGTGGACGATCTGCGGCGCGTACTCGCCGGTGCCTTCGACGGGCAGCGGCTCGTCGGCCGCGATCGCGCGGCGGGTCCGTTCGTACTCGGCCTCGTTCTCCGCGACGATGTCGAGGTAGGCCCCGATCGGCAGCCGCAGGCGCTCGATCTCGGAGTCGTGCTTGAGGTACCAGGGCACGTACTCGGCGGAGTGCTCGCTGGTCTCCGTCGGGTAGTAGCCGAGCCGCCGCAGCATGTCGAACCGGACGCGGCGCCGCAGCTCTCCATCGGTGGCGGCCAGCTCCCGCAGCCGCGGGTAGAGGTCGGTGCCCGCGTGCTCGAACCGCAGCACCCACGCCTGGTGGTTGACGCCGGCCGCGACGTAGGTGACCTCGTCGAACGGCACGCCGACCAGCTCGGCGAGCCCGTGCACGGTCCAGTACACCGAGTGGCAGAGCCCGACGACCCGCGTCAGCCCGGTGACCTCGCTCAGGTACTGGACGTTCATCGCCATCGGGTTCGTGTAGTTGAGCAGCCACGCCTCCGGGCAGACCTCGGCGATGTCCGCGCCGAGCGCCTTCAGGAAGGGGAACGTCCGCAGCGCGCGGAAGATCCCGCCGATGCCGAGGGTGTCGCCGATGGTCTGACGCAGGCCGTAGCGCGCCGGGACCTCGAAGTCGGTGCGCGTCGCCTCGCCCATCCCGATCTGGACCATGTCGACGACGAAGTCCGCGCCCGACAACGCTTCCCGGCGGTCCGCGTGCGCGGTGAGCACCGGCTTGACGCCGCGGACGGCGGCGATCCGCCGGGCCGCGGCCAGCGCCGTCGCCAGCCGGTCCGGGTCGATGTCGTGCAGGGCGACGTGCACGCCGTCGAGCTCCGGGTAGGCGAACAGGTCGGCGAGCAGGCCCTGGGTGAACACGACGCTGCCGGCGCCGACGAAGGTGATCTTGGGGGTCATGGGAATCCGATCCGATTTGTGCGAAGTGGACGACTCAGCCCTTGAGCCCGCTGGAGGTGACCGACTGGACGAACGTCTTCTGCGCGCCGAGGAAGGCCAGCAGCACCGGGAGCACGGTGATCACGTTGCCTGCCATCACCGCGGCCCAGTTCGTGTGGTGCTGGCCCTGGAATGTCGTGAGGCCCAGCTGCAGCGTGTAGACCGTGTCGTGGTTGAGCGCGATCAGCGGCCAGGTCAGGTCGTTCCAGGTGGTCAGGAACGTCAGCACGGCCACCGTGCTCAGCGCGGGCCGCGAGAGCGGCAGCACGATCGTGAACAGCACGCGCAGCCGCGAGCAGCCGTCGATCCACGCCGCCTCTTCCAGCTCCCGGGGCAGCGAGAGGAAGAACTGGCGCAGCAGGAACACCGCGAACGGCGTCACCAGCGACGGCACGATGAGCGCGCCCAGGCTGTCGATCAGGCCGAGCTCCTTCATCACCAGGAACGTCGGGATCATGGTGAGCTGGAACGGGATCGCCATCGTCGCGACCATCAGCGCGAGCAGCGCTTTCGAACCGGCGAACCGCATCCGCGCGAACGCGTACCCGCCGAGCGCGCCGAACAGCAGGTTCGACGCCACGGTGACCGCGGAGACGATCAGCGAGTTCCCGAACCAGCGCAGGAACAGCGCGTTCTCGAGGACGTAGCGGTACCCGGCGAAGTCCACATGGGACGGCCACAGCGCCGGCGGGAACCGGTTGATCTCGGCGTTGCTCATCACGGAGCTGAGCAGCAGCCACACCAGCGGCGCCGCGAACACCAGCGCCAGCGGCACGAGCAGCAGGTGCCACGGGCTGAACGGCAGCCGGGGCCGGCGCGGCACGGGCAGCACGCGGGTCGCGGGTACTTCGAGCCGGACCGGCCGTGCCATCATCGGAGGGCCTTCCCGGGCCGGCGCAGCACGCGCAGGACGACCACGACGACGAGCAGGGCCAGCGCGAGCACGTAGGCCGACGCCGCGCCGTAGCCGGCGGTGAAGTTCTTGAACGCCTGCTCCCAGACGAAGTAGACGATGACCGTGGTGGAGCCGAGCGGGCCGCCCTTGGTCGTCACGTAGACCAGGTCGAACACCTGCAGTGACGTGATCAGCTGCCACAGCACGAGGAACAGCGTCACCGGCATGACCGCGGGCAGCGTCACGTGCCGGAGCACGCGCCAGGTGCCGGCGCCGTCCAGCCGCGCGGCCTCGACCAGCGACGGCGGGACGTCCTGCAGCGCGGCCAGGTACACCACGACGCAGAACCCGGTGCCGCTCCACAGCGTGATCCCGACCAGCACCAGCAGCGCCTGCGCCGGGTCCGTCAGGAAGCCCTGCGGGGACACGCCGAAGTGGTGCAGCAGCGAGTTGGCCGCGCCGAACTGCGGGTCGAGGATGAAGGAGAACAGCACGCCCTGGGCCGTCGCCGACAGCACGAACGGGACGAGCACCAGCGTCCGGTACAGCCCGGCCAGCCGGATGCGCCGGTTCAGCGCCTGCGCGAGCAGGAACCCGAACAGGATGCTGAGCGGGACGTAGAGCACCGTGTACAGCACGGTGTTCCGGATAGCTCCGGCGAAGTGCGGGTCCTGGGCGAGCGCGGCGTAGTTGTCCAGGCCGGTCCAGCGGCTGGGCGTCACCAGGTCGTCGACCTGGAAGGACAGCACCAGCGACCAGGCCACGGGCACCACGCCGAGGCCCAGGATGATGAGCACGGCGGGCGAGACGTAGGCCCACGCGGCGGCGGTTTCGCGCCGCCGCCTGCGGTGGACCGGGGTGACCGAGCTTTTCGGGGGTTCCGGGTGGCGGAGCCCCCGGCCCGAGGTGAAGCCTCGGCTCGGCACGGTGATGGGCCTCGGCAGTCCGGGCATGGCGGCTCCCTATCGCGGAATGATCAGGGCGGCGTTCGCGGCCGCGGCGCAGTCGCGCAGCGCGTCGGCCGGCGTCGCCTGACCGAGCAGCACGGCGACGATCGCGGTGCCGACGGCCGCCGACACCTGGGGGTAGGCCGGGTGCACCGGCCGGACGCGGGCGCTCTCCAGCGCGTCGACGAACACCGGCAGGCCCGGGGTCTCGGCGGTTTTCTCCTGCCACGCGGGCAGTTGCTGCGTCCGGCGGCTGAGCGGGAGACTGCCGGCGCCGTCGTCCCAGCGGACGTCCTGGGCCGGGTCCGCCAGCCAGGACAGGAAGGTGCGCGCCGCCTGGACACGCTCTTCGCCGTTGTCGAACAGCGTCCAGGTGTCCGGTCCGGAGATGGTGATCGGACGGCGGCTGAAGCTCGGCAGCGGCACGATCGCGTAGTCGATCCCGGCGTCGGCGATGTCGGGCAGCTGCCACGGGCCGGTCGGGACCATGCCGATGTGGCCGGCTTCGAACGCCTGGTACATCTGCTCGCTGCCGGTCTTCGGGTCGAGGTAGACCGACTTCGCCGCGGCGAGGTCGCGGACGACCTCCAGGGCGCGCACGCCTTGGCCCGCGAACCCGATGCCGCGCCCGCCCGCGCCGATGACGTCGCCGCCGAGGTCCCACACCATCGGCCACAGCCGCCACACGGTGTCCTCGTCGCCGGTGGCGGGCCAGGCGGTGCCGAAGGTGCCACTGCCCGGGTCGGTGAGTTTCCCCGCGGTGGCGACGAAATCGGCCCACGTCCAGCCCGCGGCGGGCACCGGGATCCCGGCCTGGGCGAACAGGTCCTTGTTGCACACCACGGCGAGTGAGTCGAGCAGCGCCGGGACCGCGCGGACGCGGCCGTTGACGGTGACCGCTTCCCGGGCCGGGGCCCAGAAGCCGGGGCCGGCGTCGACGAGGTCGGTGACGTCGACGACGCTCGGGCTGCGCGCGACGCTGGCGAGGTCCGAGCCGAAGACGTAGGCGATGTCCGGGAACGACCCCGACGCGAGCGCCGCGGTGATCTTCTGGAGCATCGCGTCGGCGAGGACGCCGCCGCCCAGGTCGATCCGGATCCCGGGGTGCGTCCGGTGGAAGTCCGCGACGAGCGCGTCGAGGACCTTCTTGCCCGTGTCGGTCTGGCCGTGCCAGACCTCGACCGTGACGGGGCCGCCGGTGCTCCGGGCCGGGCCGCAGCCGGCCACGGCCGCGCCGAGCGCCAGGCCGCCGGCGCCGCGCAGGAATCCGCGGCGGTCCATCAGCAGGTCTTGCGGACGTAGCCGGCTTCGCCCTTCGGGACGACGTCGAGGTCGCGGCGCACGATGCTCAGGGAGCTCCACCGGCTGCAGGCGGTCTTGAGCCCGCTGTCGGTGTACTCGATGACGATCACGTGGTCGCCGAACGCGGGCGTGAACTCCCCGCAGTTCTTCTGCTGCCCGCACTCTTCGGCGATGGCGAAGTCGAGGCCGTTCGCCTGGCGCTGCCCGGCCAGTTCGGAGGTGTTCTTCTGCCCGATCGCCAGGCCCTTTTCGTGGGCGTGCGCGGACAGCAGGCGGATGTAGGCCTGGGCGTTGCTGTCGGTCAGAAGTCCTTGGGAGCGCGTGAAACTGTCGTAGTTGTCGGGCTCGATCGCCTGGTAGCCCTTGGCGGCGCAGTCGTCGACCCAGGTGTCGACCTTGGCGGCGACGCGGGTGCGCTTGTCGGCCGTGCGCAGGTCGAGCAGGGCCTCGCCCCAGTCCTCGTCGACGACCACCTTGCCGTCGGCGTCGCGGAGCAGGAGGTCGTTCCACTCCCCCTCGGCGCCGGGCTGGGCCTGGAAAGCGTTGACGTAACAGATGTTGTAGAGGCCCGCGGCGGGCTGGGCGGTGTGGTCGCGGCTGACGACCTTGACGTCGCCGGCCGGGGTGTAGGCGCCGCCGATCTGGTAGTCGAAGCCAGCCTTGACCGGCGGAGGCGTGACGGCTCGGGTGCCGGCCGGTGCCGCGGAGGCGGAACACGCGGTGCCGGCCACGACAGCGGCCGCCAGGGCGGCGCCGGCGAGGAACTGAACGCGGGAAGAGGGCATCATCGAACTCCGGATGATGGTGGGCACGACCCCGCCTCGGACCACGAGCACGTCCTGGCGACTCAGTCCGGGCTCGCGGCGGAGGCCGACATACCGGCTGGGCGTACCTCTGACGTCGGGCGTCCGTTCCGACGTGCACAGCAGTAAAGCGAGCAACACCGGGCATGTCAAGTGCGTGATAGTGCAGGAAGTCAGCCCATTATGGACAGAATCGCGCGTCTTGGGCGGCCTGACAGAAACAGGACGTCCGATTTCCGCAGTTCGCCGGGGGTGTGCTGACGGCCGGCGCGCCGGGGCCGGTCGAGGCGCGGTTCCGGGCGTCGGTCACCCGGTTCGCCGAGCCGTCGCGATGAGGTCGTCGGCGTGGTCGCGGTGCCCGGTGGTCGTGTCGCTGGTCGACGACACGATCCGCGAGCCGAACGGCATCGAACCGGCCCTACCGACCGGGCGGCTCTCGGCCTGCGCCATTTGCCGACTGCAATGTGCAGATTCAGGATGATCGACACTCACCGTCAACATTCGGAAAATAAATGCCGGGAAAGGTTGCTCCGAACGGGCGTACTCAGACGTACCGAGGACACTTAACGTCACATGCCTGCGCAATGGCCTGCCCTCACGGCCCGCCGTTTGCTTATCCCGCAAGTGATCGCCCGACAGGAGAACCCCTTTTCATGACGATCGACCTGGCGTTGAAAGAAGCGATGAGCATTCCCGGCGCGGTCGGCGTGACCCTCGTCGACTACGACAGCGGGATGTCCCTCGGTTCGCTCGGCGGTGGCGACTGGCTCGACCTGGACGTCGCCGCGGCCGGCAACACCGAGGTCGTCCGGGCGAAGCTGCGCGTGATGGCTTCCCTCGGGCTCGACGACAGCATCGAGGACATCCTCATCACCCTCCACCACCAGTACCACGTGATCCGGCCGCTGTCGGCCCGGGGCAACTCCACCCTGTTCCTCTACCTCGTCCTGGACCGCGAACGCGCGAACCTGGCGCTCGCCCGCCACAGCATCAAGCGCATCGAGACCAGCCTGTCCGTATGACGAGTGCCGACACCCACAGCCAGCCCTTCCGCGCGCCGCTGCCGGTCCGCAAACCCCCGCCGGCCAACGCCGGCCCACCGCCGGAGCGGGCGGTCAAGCGACCACCACTGGACTCGGAGCAGACGCTCGAGACGTTGCGCAAGATCCGGGAGCAGGTCGACCAGGTCGCCGGGCTGCTCGTGGCCACCCACGACGGCCTGGTCCTGGCCAGTGACGTCGAGACCGTCGAAGCCGACAGCGTCGCCGCGATGTCGGCGGCGGCGACCGGGCTCGCGGCGCAGTTCACCGCCCAGGCCGGCATCGGCGAATCCCGCTGCGCGATGTTCGAAGGCAGCTCGGGTTACGTCTGCGTCTTCCCCGTCGAAGGTTCGCTCCTGCTCGTCGTGTTCGGCCAGCCGGAGATCACCATGGGGCTGTTCACCCTGGCCGCCAAGCAAGCGCTGACGTTGCTGCGGCAAGCCACCCTGACGGCCGGAGGTGCCCGCCGGTCCGGGCCGTCGCCGGAGTGACGGGGCGAGCGGTCAGGCGCGCCGGGGTCGCGGTATCCACCGCCACAACGCCCCGGCCGCCGCGAAACCGACCAGGCCGCTCGCCACGATTCCGGCGCCGAGGCCGGCCAGCGCGGTCACCGCGGACAGGATCAGCGGACCGACCCCGCTGCCGATGTCGGCGAGTTCGTTCCAGATCCCGAGGTGCGTCGGCCGGCCCACCCGCGGCGACACGTCGGCGCCGAGCGTCATCACGATGCCCGACCCGATGCCGTTGCCGAACCCCATCACCATGGCCGCCAGCATCAGCGCGACCGCGCCGCCCGCGAACGGCATGACGACGAACGACACGCCCAGCACGAGCGTCGCGGGCACGGCCACCCAGCGCCGGCCGTAGCGGTCCATCACCTTCCCGGCCGGGTAGAACGTCAGCGCGTCGACGGCTCCGGCGACGCCGTAGATGATCGAACTGGTCGTCGGCGACAGTCCGATGTGCGCCGCCCACAGCGGCACCACCGTCTGGCGCGTCTGCCGGATCGCCGACAGCAACAGGACCCCGGCACCCAGCGTCGCGTACACCCGCCACCGCTGTCGGAGCATCCCCCGCGTCGTGACCGCGGACGCGGCCACCCGGTCGTCGGCGGTGACCTCCAGGTCGGGCACCCGGACCACCAGCGCGGCCGCCGCCACGATCGCGGCCAGGCTCACGTAGTACGCGCCCGCCAGCCCGGCGGCCTGCATGGCCGCGGCCCCGGCGAACGGCCCGAGGAACACGCCCACGCGCATGCTCCCGCCCAGCGTCGACAACGCCCGGGCGCGCAGGTGCGGCGGGACGATCTCGGTCAGGTACGACTGGCGGGCCAGGCTGTAGACCGCGCTCGCCGCCCCGATCAGCAGGACCCCGCAGCCGTAGAGCACCAGCGACCACGGCCCGCGGCCCAGGTCGACGAGGCAGGTCAGGACGCCCGCGACCATGACGGCCGCCGCCAGCAGCATCGAGCGGCGTTCGCCGACCCGGGTCGCGAGCACCCCGGCCGGGATGTTCGCGGCCAGCGACCCGACCCCGAGCAGCGCGGCGATCAGCGCGGCCGTCGGGGTGCTCGCCCCGCGCCCGATCGCGCTCAGCGCGATGACCGGCAGCACGGCTCCCTCGGACAGCCCGAACAGGGCCGCGGGGCCGTACGCCGCCGCGGCGACCGAGCGCAGGCGAAAGTCCTCAACCATCTCAGGTCATCATGCGTGACCGACGCGGCAGCCCGAGCCGAAAGTGATCACTCTCGCGTCGGGAATGCTCCCGTGACCAGGGCATTTCGGACTTACCGCGTCGCTGGCCGACGGCGTCCGCTCGGAAACTCCGCTCAGAAAACTCCGTGGTGCGCGGGGTGCACTTCGCGCACCGACTCCGCCTGGAACCCGGACAGCACCACGCGTTCGGAGCACCGGCTGGGCCCCGACGCGGTCCCCGGCGTCCGCCGCACGACGACCTCGTACCGGCGCCCGCCGGCGTTCACCAGCACCTTGCGGTGATCGGCACCGGCCTCCTCGTCCACCGCCAGCACCGCGTCGACGCCGCGCAGGCCGGTGCGACCGCGGATCTCGATCTCGGCGAACTGCGACCACGGGCTCGGCGCGGACGTGCGGCCGCGCAGGTGCTCCAGGCGGACGTTCCCGCCGAGCGCTTCCTTGGCCACGAGCTCGGCTTCGGTCACCGCGAGGCTGCCGTGGAGGTAGCCGTCGGGCACGGTCAGGAGGTTGCCGGCCCAGCGGTCGCCGCCGACGTGGCTGACCTCCCACACCTGACCGGGGTGGTTCTGGGCCAGGCCGGTCACCACCGGGCGGCCGAAGACCGCGCAGCACATGTCCTTGCTGCCGTGGGTGCAGACGAGGAAGAGCGGCCCGGCCACCGGCTCGCCGTGCCCGCGACGCCCGGCGGCCACCGCTTCGAGGTCGAGGTGGGCGAGCTCCTCCAGGTCGGCGACGTCGAGCCGTTCAAGCCACCGGTGCCCGGGCCGTCCGCTGGCGACGTAGACCGCGCGCGGGGCACCCGGGACGAGCGCGTGGCGGCCCGGCTTGCGGATCAGCAGCGGACGCAGGCCGGCGTCGCGGGCGGCTTCGAGCCGCGCGGCGGGAAGGACTTCGGCCACGACGTCTTCGAGGGCATCGGACGCCCAGGACCCCGGCTGCTCGATGAGCAGCCAGGACGTCATGCGGGCGGCGGTCCCGGCGGGCTCGCCGCCGAGCTCGCGGGTGAGGGCGGCGCACCCGGGCGCCGTCGTCCGTCCGGGGGTGCAGATTCCCGCCTCAGCCATCGGCCTCGACTTAGGCATGCCTAAGCGTACCCGAAAACCCGGGCGGCAACCCTTCCGATGTGACCAGTTCGCCGTCCGCCCTCCCGCGGGCGGGCGACAAACGGTCACGGACCGGACAACTCGGCTGTCACGCCCGCGCCACGAGTCCCTGGGTGACCAGCTCCCCGAGCAGCGCCCGCACCGTCGCCCGGTCCACGCCCGGCACGGCGTCGGCGAGCACCTTGAACGGCTGCGGAGCGCCACCCAGCAGCGCGGCCAGGACGGGCCGCGCGGGTGCCGCGAAGACCAGTCGCTTCCCGGCGCCGAGCAGGGTCACCGTGCCCTCGCCGTCCACCAGCGCGGCGCGCGGGGCGAGCAGCCGGACCTCGAAGTCGTCGTCCGGCGGCAGCAGCTCCGCCGTCGCCGCCCACGGCAGCCCGATGCGGGTGTGCGCGGGCGCCTGGGCGTCGCGGTCGGCGAGGAACCGGTCGACGACGTCCTCCGTGGCCAGCTCGGCGAGCCGGCGGCGCAGCGCCTCGGCCCGCGCCGACCGGGCGGCCGGACCGGCGAACCGGGGCAGGTCTTCGCGGAACAGCTCGTCGGCGCGCAGCCGGTCGGCCAGCCACGCCACGAGGTCCACGCCGGTCGCGGCGGTGAACCCGATGGTCAGGTGCAGCGACTCCTCGCCGACGGCGGACACGTCGTGCCAGTGCCCGCGCGGCAGGTAGAGGACGTCGCCGTCCTCGAGCAGGAAGTCCTCGTACGGCTCGCCCGACGGGCGCTCGGGCAGCTCGACGTCCCGCTGCAGCGGCGCGCGCCGGGTGATCCCGTGCAGGCGCCAGCGCTTGCGGCCGGAGAGCTGGATGATGAACGCGTCGTGGTCGTCCCAGTGCACGTCGAAGCCGTGCGTGGTGCCCCAGCCCGCGTACAGGTTGACCTGGATCCGCTCGCGCAGGTCGTGCTCCAGCCGGCCCGCCAGCTCGCCGACCCCGTCGACCAGCTCGTTGACCGAGTCGACGACGAGCGTCGCGCCGGCGCGCAGGTGCTCGGCGAAGGGGGCGGGCAGTACGCGCGGCACCAGGCCGTTGCGCCGGGTCGACACCATCTCGGTGTAGGTGTGCGCGGGCACGACGTCGCCGTCGAGCGCGAGACGCAGCCGGGGGAACTCCAAGCGGTGCTGGCGCAGCACCCGGTCCAGCTCCGGCCACGGGAGCAGGCCGGCGAACCGGCCCTGCTCCCCCGGGAAGCGCCGCGGCGTCTTCCCCAGGACGTCTTCGAAGAACTGGCCGGCCTCGAGCGGAGCCACGAGGTCGGCCAGTCCGGGAATCTCCGTCACGGAGCGGGACAACGGCTAGTCGTTGCCGTCGTTGTCGGCCACCGCACCGTTGGCCTTGCCCCGGTCCACCGCCGTGGTCAGCGGTTCCACGCTGAGCAGCAGGCCGCTGGCGGTCACTTCGCTGTCGGTTGTCGTGTGTCCCTGACCCATCCGGAACCTCGCAAACGTCGACGACTGGGCCTTTCACGCTACGGGAGATCGTCCGGCCGGGCATCGGTCATTTGAGTTGTTCTGCCAAGGGCGCCCCGTGCCGGACCGCGAGAAGCCGGGCATCGCGGACCCTCGACTTAAAGCAACTGATTGACTTAACATCAGGTGACTGCTTGACTGGAGAAGTCGATCTCTCCCGCGCACGCACCGAAGGGGAACGCATGTCCTCCCACCCGGCAGTCCCGGCAGGCACTCGGTTCACCCCCGAGGAGCTCGGCTTCGACCCCGAAGCCCTGCGCGCCAAGTACCGGGACGAACGGGATCGCCGCCTCCGCCCGGACGGCTCGGCCCAGTACCGGCGCGCGGCGGGCGAATTCGGTTACTACGCCACCGATCCGTACACCGAACGCGCCGAGCGGCCGGCGGTTCGCGACCGCGTCGAAGTGGCGGTGATCGGCGGCGGCTTCGGCGGCCTGCTCACCGGCGCGCGCCTGCGCGAGGCCGGCGTCCGGGAGATCCGGACGATCGACGAGGCCGGGGACTTCGGCGGAACCTGGTACTGGAACCGCTATCCGGGCATCCACTGCGACATCGAGTCCTACGAGTACCTGCCGCTGCTCGAGGAAGTCGGGTACGTGCCCCGGTGGCGCTACGCCCCCGGCGAAGAGATCCGGCAGCACGCGATCGCCGTCGCCAAGCACTTCGGCCTCTACGACGACACGCTGTTCCACACGCGGGTCACCGAGCTGCGCTGGGACGACGCCGCCGCCGGGTGGCTGGTGCGCACCGACCGCGGCGACGACTTCCACGCCCGCTACGTCGTCGTCTCCTCCGGCACGCTCACCCAGCCGAAGCTGCCCGGCATCCCCGGCATCGAGACCTTCCGGGGACACACCTTCCACACCAGCCGCTGGGACTACGGCTACACCGGCGGCACCGCCGACGGCGGGCTGGAGCGGCTCGCCGGCAAGAAGGTCGGGGTGGTCGGCACCGGCGCCACCGGCATCCAGGTCATCCCGCACCTCGGCCGCGACGCCGGGCACCTCTACGTCTTCCAGCGCACCCCTTCGACGGTGGACGTGCGGGGCAACCGCCCCACCGACCCGGGCTGGGCGGCGACCCTGCGGCCGGGCTGGCAACAGGAGCGGATGGACAACTTCCTCACCCTCGTCACCGGCGGCGACGTCGACACCGACCTCGTCGGCGACGGCTGGACCAGCACCGGCCGGCTGCAACGCCAGATGCTCAGCGGGGTCGTCGACACCGAGCTCCCGGAGGAGGACCGCGCGTACTTCGACGAGCTCGCGGACTTCCGGAAGATGAACGAGATCCGCGCCCGCGTCGACGAAGTCGTGACCGATCCGGCCACGGCGGAGCTGCTGAAGCCGTGGTACCGGTACATGTGCAAGCGCCCGACGTTCAGCGACTTCTACCTGCAGACGTTCAACCGCCCCGACGTCACGCTGGTCGACACCGCGGACTTCGGCGGGGTCACCCGGATGACCGAGTTCGCGGTCGTCGTCGGCGACCGCGAATACGACGTCGACTGCGTCGTCTTCGCCACGGGGTTCGAGGTCGGCGTGTCCGGCGTCATCTCGGGCACGCTGCCGGTGTACGGCCGCGACGGGGTGCCCCTGCTGCAGGCCTGGCGCCAGGGACCGAAGACGCTGCACGGCTTCTACAGCCACGGATTCCCCAACCTGTTCCACCTCGGGCCGCTGCAGAACGCGTCCGCCGTCAACTTCGTGCACATCCTGCAGGAGCAGGCCGCGCACATCGGTGCGGTCGTCGCCGAGGCCCGCGTACGCGGCGCCCGGTACGTCGAGCCCAGCGCCGAAGCCCAGGACGCGTGGGTCGCCACCCTCCGCGCCCACGCCCGCGACACCACGGCGTTCCTGGCCGAATGCACCCCCGGCTACTACAACAACGAAGGAAAACCGCGGCCGGCGGGCAACTCCTTCGCCCCGGGGCCGATCGTCTTCCACGACCTGTTGCGCCGCTGGCGCGAAGACGGCGGGATGGACGACGTCCTGGCCGGCGCATGAGCGGCTTGCGCGCCCGCCGCCTGAGCCGGCCGACGTCCCTGCGCGGCTCGAACGGCGTCGCGTTCGGCCCGGACGGACGGCTGTACGTCGCCCAGTTCCTGGCCGGCGAGATCAGCGCCGTCGACCTGGCCACGGGTGACGTCGAGACCGTGGTGCCCGCGGGCGGGCCGGTGCAGGCACCCGACGACCTCGCTTTCGGTGCGGACGGGTCGATGTACGTCACCGATCTCGTGCCCGGGCGCGTGTGGCGACGGCACCCCGACACCACGGTCACCCTGGTCACCGACCAGGTGCGGCTGCCGAACGGGATCGCCTGCGTCGGCGACCGCCTGTTCGTCAACGAGATGATCCCCGGTGGACGGCTGCTCGAGCTGGGCGGCGCGGAGCCGGTGGTGCTCACCGGCGGGCTGGCCATGGGCAACGCCATGCAGCTCGGCCCGGACGGCGCCCTCTACTACCCGCACATGCTCACCGGCGAGGTCTTCCGGATCCCGGTGGACGGCGGCACGCCGCAGCTCGTCGCCGCCGGCGTGCACGAGCCGGTCGCCGTCCGGTTCGACCGCGGCGGCGTGCTCCAGGTGCTTTCCCGCGGCGTCGCCGGCATCGTCACCCGCATCGACCTGTTCGGCACCGGTGATCGGACGCTGCTGACCAGCGGACTGGCCGGGCTGGACAACGCGGCCTTCGACGCCGGGAACCGCATGTTCGTCTCCAGCTACGCCGGCGGCGGGATCACGGAGCTGCACCCCGACGGCCGGACCCGCGAGATCGTCCCGCGCGGGTTCGCCGGGCCCTACGGCGTCACGATCGACCTCGGCGGAACCGTCCTCGCCGCCGACCACTACCGCGTCGCCGAGCCGCGGCAGCCCGGGAACGACGTCACCACGACCGAGCTGCTCACGTTCGCGCACGGCATCGCCGCCGACGGCGACCTGCTCCACGTGACCTCCCAGTTCGGCCAGGTCCGGACCTACGACCGGAAAACGCGGGCGGTGCGCACGCGAGCGGAGGGGCTGGCCGAGCCCCTGGGCATCGCCGTCCGCGAGGACGGCGCGCTCGTGGTCGCCGAGGCCGGCGCGGGTCGCGTCCTCGCCATCGACGCCGAGGACACCGTCGGCGTCCTCGGCACCGGCTTCGGCCGCCCGGTCGACGTGGCGGTGGACGACGAAGGACGGTGGTACGTCAGCGACGAAGAGCGCGGCGCGGTGTACCGCCTCGACGGCGGCACCCCGGCCGTCCTGGCGGAGGACCTCGGCGCCCCGCAAGGGATCGCCGTCGGCGGCGGCCACCTCTACGTCACCGAAACCGCGAACGGCCGGGTCGTCACGGTGGACCTGGCCACCGGCGAGGTCGAGGAGGTGGCCGGGCTCCCCGCGAGCGCCGGGCCCGTCCGGGACCGGCCCGCGCTGCAAGCCCACGGATTGCCGGGCGTTCCCCGCCTGTTCGCCGGGCTGGCCGTGGCCGCCGACCGCTCCCTCTACGCCGTCGCCGGCGGCAGCGTCCTGCACCTCTCCCCCGCGGAAGAGCCGTCGTGACCGCGCTCGCCGCGCCGGCGCGGCGGCAGGTCCTGCAGGCGCTCAGCGGTCTGCTGCTCGCGTTGTTCGTCTCCACGCTGAGCAGCACCGTGGTCTCCACCGCGCTGCCGCGCATGCTGCACGACCTGCACGGCTCCCCCGTCCAGTACGCCTGGGTCGTCACCGCCACGCTGCTCGCGGCCACGGCCGCCACCCCGATCTGGGGCAAGCTCGCCGACCTGTACAGCAAGAAGACGCTCATCCAGATCACCACCGTCGTCTTCATCGCCGGTTCGATCGCCGCCGGCCTGGCGCAGACCACCGGCCGGCTCATCGGCGCCCGTGCCCTGCAGGGCGTCGGCGTCGGCGGCCTCCAGTCCCTGGTCCAGATCGCCATCGCCGCGATGATCCCGCCGCGCGAACGCGGTCGCTACGCCGGTTACCAGAGCAGCGTCACGGCGTTGTCCACCATCGGCGGGCCGCTGCTGGGCGGCTTCATCGTCGACACGTCGTGGCTGGGCTGGCGGTGGTGCTTCTTCATCGGCGTGCCCGTGGCCGTGCTCGCGCTGGTCCTGCTGCAGCTCACGCTGCGGCTTCCCGTCCTGCGCCGGGAAAACGTGCGGATCGACTACTGGGGCGCCACCCTGATCACCGGCGGGGTCAGCTTGCTGCTGATCTGGGTGTCCTTCGCCGGCGACTCGTTCCCGTGGGCGTCCTGGCAGACGGCCGCGATGGTCGGTGGCACCGTCGCGCTGCTCGGACTCGCCGCCTGGGTCGAGACGCGCGCCGCCGAGCCCGTCGTCCCGCCGCGCATCCTCCGGCAGCGCACCACCGCGCTGGCCATCCTCGGCAGCCTCGCCGCCGGCACCGCGATGTACGGCGCCGCGGTCTTCCTCAGCCAGTACTTCCAGGTCGGCCGGGGCCACACCCCGACCGAGGCCGGGCTGCTGACCATCCCGATGATGGCCGGCATCCTGGTCTCCTCCATCGTCGCCGGACGCCGGATCAGCCGCACGGGCCGCGTCAAGCCGTTCCTCGTCGCCGGCGCCGTCAGTCTCACCGCCGGCTTCGCCGGCCTGGGCCTCATCGACGAGCACACCCCGCTGGTCTTCATCGGTATCGCGATGCTCCTGATCGGTACCGGGGTCGGCATGACGCTGCAGAACTTCGTGCTCGTGGTGCAGAACGCCGTTCCCCTGCGCGACATCGGCGCGGCCAGCGCGACCGTCTCCTTCTTCCGCTCCCTCGGCGGGACCATCGGCGTCGCCGTCCTCGGCGCGATCCTCGCCCGCCAGGTCGCCGCCCGCCAAGTCGCAGGTGACGCGGCACCGGCCGCCTACGGTGCCGCCACCGGGCACATCTTCGCCATCTCCGCCGGTGTCGCGCTGCTCGGGGTGCTGGCCGCGATCCTGCTGAAACCCGTCTCGCTCCGGGAAAGCCTGGACCTGTCCGACGGCGACCGGCCGCGATGACCGGGACGTCCGGAGATCCACCTCGAGGAAGGACCACCGTGCCCCAGACCGGCAACGACCGCCGCTTCACGGACCGCACCATCATCGTGACCGGCGCGGGCTCGGGCATCGGCCGCGCCGCCGCCGTCCGCGTCGCCGCGGAGGGCGGCCACGTCGTGGCCGCCGATCTCGACCCCGCCCGGCTGGCCGACCTCGTCGGCCAGTGTGGCGAGGAGGCCGTCACCGCGGTCGCCGGGGACATCACCGAGCCGGCGGTCGTGGCGCGGATCGTCGCGGCGGCCGGGCGGATCGACGGCCTGGCCAACGTCGCCGGGATCATGGACGGGTTCCTGCCACCGTCCGAAGTGGACGACGCGGTGTGGGACCGGGTGCTGGGCCTCAACCTGACCGCGACGATGCGGCTGACCCGGGCGGTGCTGCCGGGGATGATCGAGGCGGGCCGCGGGTCGATCGTGAACGTCGCTTCGGAGGCGGCGCTGCGGGGGTCGGCCGCCGGTGCGGCGTACACCGCGTCGAAGCACGCCGTGGTCGGCTACACCGCCAGCGTCGCGTTCTTCCACGGCCCGCAGGGAGTGCGCGCCAACGCGGTCGCGCCGGGACCGACGATCACGGGCATCGACGGCGGGATGCGCTCGCGGTACGCGGCGGGCCGCGGCGGGCCCGTCATGCAGGCGACCATGCCCCCGCCGGTGGCGCCCGAGCAGGTTTCGGCGTCGATCGTGTGGCTGCTCAGCGACGACGCGGCCAACATCAACGGCGTGGTGCTGCCCAGCGACGGCGGTTGGTCCGTCGCGTGAGCCTCCCTCTCCGGTAAGCGGGGACGCCCCTGGTGTCCGCTCAGGCGCCGCGCCCCTTCGCTTCGCGCTGCCTGCGGTGGGCGGCCATGCGCACCGGGGAGTTCGCCGCGCCGTCGCCCGCGTAGCCGCCGATCCGCTGCACCACCTCGAAGAACACGCGGCCGCCGAGCACCACCGTGAAGAAGTGCAGCAGCTCGCCGTGCTCGTCGCGGTCGTAGAGCACCGACTGCTGCCGCAGGGCGGTGAGCAGCTCGGGGTCCGGGGCCAGGCGGGCGTCGAGGTCGTCGTAGTAGTTGCCGGGGATCTCGAGCAGTGGTGCCCCGAGTTCGCGCATCCGGCGGGCGCTCGCCAGGGCGTCCTCGGTGGTCACCGCGACCCGCTGCGGCTCGCGCACTCCGGGCGCCCACTCCCCGCGCCGGAGCAGGGCCGATTCGAGCGCGATGCGGACGCGCCCGGACGGGTCGGCCACGGTGCGGCTGCGCACCAGTCCGAACGGCGCCGCGAACTCCGTCACCGGCTCCGGTTCCAGGCCGAGCACCGCGCGGTAGAACAGCGCCGCCTCGTCGAAGTGGTCGAACGGCTGGGTCAGGGCGAGGTGATCGATCCCGGTCACCCCGGCGTCCCCGCCGGCCGCCTCGGTCTCCGTGAAGTCGCCGAGCCAGCTGTCCGCGGTGTCGGCGCCGGTGCGGCAGAAGAAGACCGACGTCCCGTCGGGGGCCGCGATCGCCGACAGGTCCGCCTCGTCCGCGCGGTGGCCGCGCGGGAGGATCGGCGCGAGCAGCCGCTGGGCTCGCCGGGCCGAGGCGACCGGGTCGGCGCTCTCGACGGCGACCGCGCCGACCGACGCGCCGCCGGCCGGACCCGAACCGTTGAGCAGGATCCGCGCGTCCCCCTGCCGCCACAACCGGACGGGCTTGGACCGGTGCCGGCCGGTCTCGGCGAAACCGAGGCCGCGCAACGCTTCCGCCATCCGCGGCTCCGCTTCGCCGTCGACCGCCAGCTCGACGAACGCGTGCCCGGCGAGCGCCGGAGCCGGGGGCAGGTCCGCCAGCCCGAGCGTTTCCTGCAGGCCGAGCAGGGACCGCATCGCGTCGACGGCGGCCGGTCCCGGGTCGGCCTGGCGGAAGACGTCGTTGAACACCTCGAGCGACAACGGCCCGCGGTAGCCGGCCGCGAGCACGTGTCCGGTGAACGCCGTCAGATCGAACGCGCCCTGGCCGGGGAAGAGCCGGTGGTGCCGGCTCCACTGGAGGACGTCCATCTGCAGCCGCGGCGCGTCGGCCAGCTGCAGGAAGAACAGCTTCTCGCCGGGGATCGTGCGGATCGCGGCCGGGTCGCTGCCCCGCGACAGGATGTGGAAGCTGTCCAGGCACAGTCCGAGCGCGGGGTGGGCGGCGCGGCGCACGATGCGCCACGAGTGCTCGTAGGTGTTGACGAACCGGCCCCACGCCAGCGCTTCGTAGGCGATCCGGATGCCCCGCGCGGCGGCGCGCTCGGCCAGCAGGTGCAGCTGCTCGGCGGCGAGGTCGTCGTCGTCGACCGCGTCCGGCGACACCGACGAGCACACCAGCATCGTGTCGGTGCCGAGCTGGTCCATGACGTCGAACTTGAGCTCCGCGCGCCGGAGGTTCCGGGCGAGCACGTCCGGCGGCACCGCTTCGAAGTCCCGGAACGGCTGGTACAGGTCGATCGACAGCCCGAGTTCGGCGCAGTGTTCGCTGATCTCCTTCGCCGACCACGACGAGGCGACGAGGTCGTTCTCGAAGATCTCGACCCCGTCGAACCCGGCGCGGGCAGCCGCGGTCAGCTTGTCTTCCAGGGTCCCGGACAGGCAGACCGTGGCGATGGAACGGCGGGATTCAGTCGAGGACATCGGCGGGCTGCCTTTCCTGGGGAGCGGTTCCGGTGAGGACGGCGAGGTGGCGCAGCATCCGCGCGGTGTCGGGTTCGGCGCCGGTGAACAGGGCGAAGGCCTCGGCGGCCTGGAACACGGCCATGCGACCGCCGTCGAGTACCCGGACGCCGAGGGCGCGGGCGGTGCGGACCAGCTCGGTTTCGAGCGGGCGGTAGACGACCTCGGCGATCCACAGGTCCGGGCGCAGCAGCCCGGCCGGCAGCGGCAGGCCCGGGTGGGCGGCCATGCCGGTCGGGGTGGCGTGCACGAGCCCGTCCGCGGCGCCGACCGCCGCCGCGAGGTCCGTTCCCGCCGCCGCGCGGCCGG
>NZ_JBFBBZ010000014.1:111170-218344 GCF_040682935.1 Amycolatopsis sp. NPDC051061 | reverse complement strand
GCAAGAACGGCCTCCACATCATCACCGCGCTACGCGACGCCATCACCGGAAACCCCTGGCTGCCAACGAACACCGAAATGCCCTGAACAGTTACCTCAGTTGCGCAAGCTGACTCGCTCGGAGCCTGCTGGGCGAGCTGGGTCGGAGGCGAGCTCCAGGCTCGTTTCACCTGAACGGCGGTAAGTCGGTCTGATCGTCGGCTGGTCGGCCGCCCTCAATTTGCACGGCAGACGAACAACGACTGAGGGGATGTGCCGGTCTTCTCGTCTGCCGCGGGCGTCGGGGTGAGGGACGTGACGAGCCGGGGCTCAACACGCTGCAGCGTGTCGGAGCCCCTCGGCGTCGCGATCCGGATCGGGCTAGGCGGGTTGGTCGCGTCGCTGCAGGCCGACGGGGTGCAGGGCCATGCCGACCTGCCCAACGCGTGTATCTGGCCGCCAGGCTCCGGCTGGACGCGTCGGGGATTCTGGATTCCCAGTGAGGTCTGGGTGGCGGGCAGAGTGTCCTGCTTAAGGCACACGGCCTTCTTCACGGCGTTCTCAACCGAGTCCTTGCTGGAGGAGTTCTCGTTGCCGTAGTCGGACAGGCTCGTGTCGCCGTAGCCGTAGTCGTAGTCGATGATGCCCTGTTTCTTCAACCCGTTGGCAGGTCGTCGACGGGCGGATCGTGGCCGTCCAGCCCGACACGCAGATCGTCGAGCCGATCGTGGACTGGGTGACATCCGGGTTCTTCACCCCAGGCGTGCAGGCCGGGTCCGGCAACGGCAAGTAGGACTGCGAGCACGACGCCGTCGACAACGGGCCGACAGCGGCACCGCTGGTGGCGAAGTTGTGCAGGACCGACACCATGAATACGCCGGCAGCATCGCCATCGAGTCGTACCCGGCGAAGCTCGGCTGGTCGTAGTCCGTCGTGGCACCCCGGACGAACCCGAGTGCGCCACCTACCAGCGCTGGGGCCCGGTGATCGCGCGGTTCGGGTTCACCCTCTAGATCCGGTCGAGCAGGGGCAGGAACAGGTCGTCGACGATCGCCCGGATGCGGGCGGGCGACGGCGCCTTGAGCTCCATCAGCAGGTCGTGGCGCACCAGGTCGAACGGCATTTCGAGCAGCGTGGCGGGAACGCGCTCGAGATCGAGCTCGCCGCGGTCGTGGGCGCGCCGGTAGAGGGCCCGCTCGCGCGGGAGTGCCGCCTCGCCCATCACCCGGGCGCGGACCTGCGCCGGGGTCAGGCCGGTGCCGGCCAGCAGGCCCGAGAACGCGGTGGCCGCGGCGATGGCGAAGAACGTGGCGCGGGTTTCACTCACCGCCGTCAGCTCGGCGAGCAGGTCGCCGCGCAGGGTGCCGGTGTCGGGGACGACGACCGGGTGGGTGGCCCGGTAGTGCTCGATCGCGGCCATCACGACGTCGTCCTTGTGGGCCCAGCGGCGGTACAACACGGCTTCGCTGGTGCGCGCGCGGACGGCGATCGACTCCATCGTCAGGCGGGCGTACCCGGTCTCGACCAGCTCGTCCCACCCGGCCGCGAGGAGTTCGGCTTCGAGCTGCTTGCCGTGCCGACGACGGCGGACGGGTTCGGGGGCCACGCGCCCACGATAGAAAGCCTTTCCTTTCTTGACAACCGGGGCTACTCTGATAAGAAAGGAAAGACTTTCTTGGGGGTGGGAGATGTCGACCGAAGTGCTGATCGCCGGCGCGGGCCCGACGGGGCTCACGCTGGCCTGCGAACTCGCCCGCGGCGGCGTCCCGTTCCGCCTGGTCGAGGCCACTCTCGGCCCGCGGCCCGGCTCGCGCGGCAAGGGGGTCCAGCCGCGCACGCTCGAGGTGTTCGACGACCTCGGCGTCGTCGGCCGCGCGCTCGCGCACGGCCGGCTCGCGATGCCGATCCGGTCGACCGCGCCCGACGGCCAGGTGACGACGAGTGGCGCCGAACCGCTGGAAGAGCGCCCCGACATCCCTTATCCGGCCGGCCTGATCACGCCCGAATGGCGGGTCGAGGAAGCACTGCGGCTGCGGCTGGCGGAACTCGGCGGTGCCGTCGAGTTCGGCACCGCGCTCGAGAGCTTCGAGCAGTCGGACGACGGCGTGTCGGCAGTGCTCGTCAAGGACGGCCGGACGGAAACGGTCGCCGCGCGGTGGCTGGTCGGGTGCGACGGCGGCCACAGCGTCGTCCGCAAGCGGGCCGGAATCCCGTTCGAGGGCGAGACGCGAGACGAGGTGCGGATGATCGTCGCCGACGTCGGTGTCGACGGCCTCGGCCGCGACGCCTGGCACATGTGGCGGCACGACGAAGGGCTCGTCAACCTCTGCCCACTGCCCTCGACCGACCTCTTCCAGTACCAGGCATCCATCGCGCCGGGGCAGGATCCCGGGCTCGGACTCGTGGACCTGCAAGGGATCCTCGAGCGGCGGACCGGCCGCGCCGACATCCGCCTCGGCGGACCGGAGTGGGTTTCGCTGTGGCGCGCCAACGTCCGGCTCGCCGGCCGTTACCGCGAGGGGCGCGTGTTCCTCGCCGGCGACGCCGCGCACATCCACTCGCCGGCCGGCGGGCAGGGGATGAACACCGGCATCCAGGACGCGCACAACCTCGGCTGGAAGTTCGCGGCAGGCGCCTCGCCGGTGCTGCTCGACAGTTACGAGGCCGAGCGGCGGCCGGTCGCCGCGGACGTGCTCGCGCTGTCCGACGCCCGCCTGAAGCAGGCGATCGAACAGAAGGGCATCCCGATCCGCCGGGACGCCAAGACGACGCAGCTCGCCGTGAACTACCGCGGTTCAGCGTTGACGCGTGACGACCGCGACGAGACGGCCGCGCTCCGCGCCGGCGACCGGGCTCCCGACGCGACCGGTCTGTCGACAATGGACGGTGCCCGCCGGTTGTTCGATCTGACCCGCGGCGCCCGCTTCACCGCGCTGGACTTCGGGACCGCGGCCCTCCCGCCCGGTCTGAAGACCTCCCGCGTCGTGGCGCGACCGGCCGGTGCCGGCGAACTCGCCGACACCGCCGGTCACCTCGCCGCCGCCTACGGCGCGACCGACCGCACGCTCGTGCTGATCCGCCCCGACGGCTACGTCGGCCTGATCTCCGACGCGGGTGACGGCGAGGCAGTTTCGGCCTACCTCGCCGCGCTTCGCTAGCCGAAGTTCACGTCGCTGCACCACATGTACGTCTGGTCCAGGTGTGAGGCCTGCCAGATCGTGAACACCACGTGTCGGCCCCGGTAGGCCCCGGACGTCTGGACGTCGAACGTGATGTCCTTGGCCGGCGCGTACTTCCCGGTCTGGGTGATGAAGTCGAGGTTGCCCCAGCCGAGGCGCTGCGTGGTGGGGTCGAACCCGTTCTTGCTGATGTAGACCCGGAAGTAGTCGGCGCCGTGGCTGGCCTGGTCGTACAGGTGCATGGCGAAGCTGCTGCCGAGGCTGGTCGCCTTCCACGCACCTGGGGTGTTGAGGGAGTTGTTGCGGGACAAGGCGTTACTGCAGAGCTGCCCGTCGGGGGTCAGGCCCTGGAAGTTGCCGCCGAGCCCGTCCCGCAGCGCGCTCATCCAGTTCCACATGGTGTCGGCGTTGGCCTGGAAGGCCTGCCAGCACATGGGGTCCTGCTGCTGCATGGCCGGGTTCGTGTGCTGGCTGCCCCAATCCGTCCAGCACTGGTAGGCGCGGGTGGCGGGGCTGACGATGGTGCCGTGCGCCGACGCGGCCGGGACCCCGACGAAGAGTCCGGCGAGCGTGGCGATGATCAGTGCGAGGACGCTCCGCCGTCGGGTGACGGACCTGGAGCTGCTGCACTTGCCCATGGATGGGCCTCCATTCTCGGCGATGAGCGGTGCTGATCCATGTGGGAGCGCTCCCAGTGCGCAAGGGAGCTTAGCGGCGAATCGGGCAAAGTTCAACCAACAGGCTGGCCGTTCTGTTGGTCTGTTCCGCACGGGAAGCGGGTCGTTAGGGTGGTGCCGACGGCGAGCGGTCGGGAACTGGCGAACCACCCGCTGCAGAAGCGCCATAACGCACTGCTCGCCATCGTCGCAGAGGTTCTCGCCACGGCACGTCACCGAAGCCGAAGAGCTTCGCCTGCGGCGCGCCGTCATGCCACGCACCCGCATGATCGTGTCGGTATCTGTCCCCACGCCGCTGGACGAGGTCCGCCGCCGCGTCGCCTCACTGCAGTACCTGGACCGGCCCACCCCGTTCAGTGCCGTCACCACGCGATGAGGACCGCGTGGATGTGGCCGTAGGAGATCGCGAAGGACCCGACCGCCACGATGCTGCCGATGCCGTAGCGGACCGTGTCCAGAACCAGGTTCGTCGCCAGTTCACCCTGGTGAGCACTGGGCGGTGCCCGACCCGCTGGGGTGGTGCGTGGCCGGCGTGCAGCTGACCGGCCGGCTGCCGTCCGTCCGCTGCCTGCGTTTTTCTGCGGCAGGTAAACCTTTTTGGCGCTCCGGGCGTGTACGGCGGGACAGGGGAGGTTCGATGGTGGTGGAAGGACCGGCGAGATCGGTGACGCCGGACCAGCCGACGGTCGCCGAAGTACAGGCGGCGCGGACGTGGCTGGCCCGGCGCGGCGTCGCGATGGACCGGCTGACGCGGCTGCTGGCGCTGCGCGTCGGGTCCCGTTTGCAGGCCCGGCGGTCGTACCCCGTTTACGGCCTGCTCCTGGGCGCGGTCTGGGGCATCGTGATCCTGCCGCCGGTTCCGGCGCCGGCCCGGTTCGTGGTGGTCGGCGCGGTCTACGCCGCCTTCCCGGTGCTGCAGTGGGGCCGGGTCCGCCCGCGCGAACGCGCCGCCGCCCGGCTGGTACCCGCAGGAGCCCGGCCGTCGTTGCGGGCAGCGGCCGCCCAGGTGGGCTGGTGGTACCTGGCGTCGGTGGTGATCACGTTCGGCGGCGGCGCGGTGCTGTGCGCCGCGACGTTCGTCTCCAGCCCGGCGGCCGGCGCGGGCTGGGCGGCGGCCTTGGCGCTCGGGGCCGGCAGCGTGGCGCTGGTCCTCGTTCCGGCGCTGCGTGCGCCGGTGATCGCCGAGGACGAGACGTCGCTCGGCGTCGACGCGGCCTTGCGCGCCCAGGCTGCCCTGCTGTTCGCGCAACCCGCGGGGTTCACGCTCCTCGCCTGGATCGACTTCGCCACCACCTGGCCGTCCGTGCCGCCGTGGTTTCCGCTGCGGGTGGGGTACGTCGTCCTGGCGTTCGCGACGCTGGCCGCCGCCGCGTTCTCGTTCCGGCGCCGGTACCGCCACGTGCCGTCGAGCAGCGACGGGACGGTGGCCCGGTGAGCGCCCCGGCGGTGACGGACGCGGAGCGCGCGGCGGCCGGCCGCTGGCTGGTCAAGCACGGCGTCGAGGTGCCGACGCTGACTGACCTGCTGGTGCTGCGCCTCGGCTTCCGAGGTGGCGCCCGGCCGCCAGGGTGGTGGCGGTGGATCGTCCCGGCGATCCTGGTGATGTGCGCCGCCAACGTCGGTTACCTGTGTCTGGCGTTCCTGCCCGGCGTCCGCGGCGAGGAACTGACCGGCGGCGGGTACCTGTTCTTCCTCATGATCTTCTTGCAGCTGTCCAACTGGCTGCCGGTGCGAGTACGCGACCGCCAGGCGCGGGCGCTGCCCGGGACACGAGCGATCGAGCGCCGGCCGGGCTTCGCAATGGGCGGCTGGGACATCGCGGCGCTGCTGGTCACGTTCGGCGGCGGCACCGCACTCGCCGTCACGATCCTCGTGACGACACCGTTCCGGACGTACGCGTGGAGCTGGCTCGGTCTCCTGGCGCTGGGCGGCGTCGTCACGGCGATGATCCTGACCGGCATCCTCCGGCGCCCGGTCATCGCCGAGGACGAGACGTCCTTGGCGGTGGACGCCGCCGTGCGGCTCCAGGACCTCCTCATCGCGATGCCCGCGGTCTACGCGGTGCCCGTGCTCTTCGATCCGATGACCGACAACGCGCAGCCGCCGGGGTACACCCCGTGGCTGATGGGGTATGCGGCCCTCGCGGTTGCGACGCAGGTCGTCGCCGGCTTCGTGAATTGGCGGCGGAGCCGGTTGATCCTGGCCGCGGTGGCGTGACGGTGGTGCCCGGCGTCCCGCTGATCTTCGCCCGGCGCGCTACATCCAGGCGGACGAATGAGTGTCGTGGCCGCTGAACGAGACCGCCCTGGACAAGCAGCTGTACCCGGACGGCTTCACCAAAGGCGAAGTCATCAACTACTACTCCCACATCGCCGAAGTGCTCCTGCCGCACCTCGCGGGCCGGCCGGTCACGTTCATCCGGTTTCCCGACGGCGTCGGCGGGCAGCAGTTCTCCGAGAAAAACGCTCCCAAAGGAGCGCAGTGAACCGGCTCGCACGATTCCTCGTGCAACGGTGTGAGCCCTAGCCTCAGGCCGCAGTAACCGGCCGCCGGCCGAACAACAGTTGATACGGTGAGGTAGTGACGACGAACCGGTTCAGCAACGGGCAGCGGGTCGTTCTGCTGTGCGTGCTGGCTTTCTGCGTCGTCGCGATGCATCACGTCAGCTCGACCTCCGGGATGTCGGATACCGCGGCGGCAACCACACACGCCATGCCCGTCGCCGGGATGGAGGCGGTCGCCGCTCCGCAGGTCGCCGCCTCCGGTGAACACGGACCGGGCATGCCTAGTGAGATGCACGACATCCTGCATCTCTGTCTGGCCGTGTTGGCCGCGGCGGGCGCCCTCCTCGCGGCCGTCGTCGCCTTCCTGGCGATGTCACATCGCAAGGCATTGCTCTTTCAGGTGACCAAGCTTCGCGGCTCACCACGTCGAGGGCGTCCGCCTGACAGATCCGGCCGGAGCATCCTGACTTCTTTGTGCGTATTGCGTACGTGATCGACCCGCCTACACGGCCCCGTCGATTCACGTACCAACAAGCACAAAGAAGGATTTGTCATGCGCAAAACCGTCCTCATCAGTGGCATCGCCCTGGCTTCCACCGTGTTGCTCGGCGCCTGCAGCAGCAACGACTCCCTGTCCGGAACGGACCACAGCTCGTCGGCACCGGCGCCATCGCCCTCCGCGCAGACGGCGGGCGAGCACAACGCCGACGACGTCACGTTCGCCCAGCAGATGGTCCCGCACCACAGCCAGGCGCTCGACATGGCGAAGCTCGTCCCGTCGCGCAGCACGAACCCGAAGGTGGTCGACCTCGCGAGCCGGATCGCGAAGGCCCAGGACCCAGAGATCCAGCAGATGCAGAGCTGGCTGACCACCTGGGGCGCCGGCACGTCCGGCATGCCGGGCATGACCCACGAGTCGATGCCCGGCATGGACCACGACATGCCCGGCATGATGTCCGCCGATGACATGAAGCAGCTCGAGGCCGCGAAGGGCACCGAGTTCGACAAGATGTGGCTGGACATGATGATCAAGCACCACCAGGGTGCGATCGACATGGCCAAGACCGAGCTGTCCAAGGGCAGCAACGCCGATGCCAAGGCTCTCGCCCAGAAGATTATCGACGCCCAGCAGGCGGAGATCACCGAGATGCAGGGCTTGCTCACGCAGAGCTGATCACCGATCGCCGGGGCGGCAGGCGTCGCTCCGGCGATCATCGGCAGCCCGGCGTGCAGGAAGTATCCTGGCTCGCGGAGGTGTCATGCTGGGTCTGGGCGAGCTCGAAGCGTCGGTGATGGACGTGCTCTGGAAGGCGACGGAACCCATGCGGGTCCGCCAGGTGCTCGACGAGCTCAACCAGCATCGGGACCTGGCATACACGACGGTGATGACCGTCTTGGACAACCTGCACCGGAAAGGCCGGGTCACTCGAGACCTGGAAAACCGCGCCTACCACTACCGCCCCGTCACCACGCGGGCGGAAGCCACCGCGCAGAGCCTGCGGGAGGTGCTCGACTCCGTCGACGACCGCGAGTCCGTGCTGCTGCACTTCATCAGCACCGTCACCGAGGAGGAGTCGGACGTCCTCCGCCGGGCGCTGCGCCGGAAGCCGAGAAAGCAGTGATCCTCGCGGCTGCTCTGCTGCTCGGAACCATCACGGTCGGCTGGTGGTCTCCGGTGCTGTTGAGCAGGCTGGCTGCGAGGATCGACCCGGGAACGGCGATCGTCTGGTGGCTGCTGACCGCTGCCGGCGTGGTCGCCGGGACGATCGCCGGGGTGCTGCTGCTCGTGCTGCCGGGACACGGCCCCGCCGACGCGGTCATCGGAGTGCTCCACGACTGCTGGTCAGCGCTGAACCACGACGACGTTCCCGGCCTCGACCCGCTGGTCGGAACCGTCGCGGGCGCCGTCCTGGCCACCGCGCTCGGTCGGCTGGCGCTGGCTTCACTACGTCGCCGCCGACGGCGACACGTTCTGCACCGGCGCCACCTGACCGCGCTCCGGCTCGCCGGCACCCGCGACACCAGGCCGTTGCCCACGTTGTGGCTGCCGGAAGAGCAACCGATCGCGTACAGCCTCGGCGGCCGCCGGGCGCTGGTGGTCGCCAGCGACGGCCTCGCGGCACGGCTGACGAAACGCGAACTGGGCGCGGTGCTGGCGCATGAACGAGCCCACGTCCACGGGCACCATCACCTGCTCATCGGCTGGTCGGAAGTACTCGGCCGGACGCTGCGGTTCATGCCGCTGATGCGGGAACTGCCTGGCGCGACGCGGCTGCTGGTGGAACTGGCCGCCGACCGGACGGCGGCCGCGCAGTGCGGACGCGAGCCGCTCCGTTCCGCACTCCGGACGATCAAGGCGGTAAACGGTCCCCGACGCGCCCTCGCGATGGCCGGCGGCGACACGGCGATCCGGTTGAGCCGACTCGACACCCCCTCGTCGCCACCGCGGCCGATGGCGTTGAGGACGGTCGCGGGCAGCATCGCCGCATTCCTCGCCCCACAGGTGATCGCGGTGGCGCTGGTGCTGATCGCCGGGTTCATAGCCTGCCGCTAATCGGCTGCCCGCACTTTGTCGGCGTCGAGTTCCGCGTCGCTGAACACCGTCAGCTCACCGTTGCTGATGTCGACGTCGACGTCAGTCACCCCGTCGACCGCGGTCACGGCAGTGCTCATGTGCCCTCCTTTGAAATGAGGGATACGCTTCGGAAGCCAGATCCGCGGACTGCAGCCGGACCGCGCAGCGCTCAGGTCCGGTTCGGCTGAGCCGTCGATCGGGACGTGAAGCCACGCAACCGGAGGCTGTTGCCCACCACGAACACCGAGCTGAACGCCATCGCCGCGCCCGCGATCATCGGGTTCAGCAGCCCGGCCGCGGCCAGCGGCAACGCCGCCAGGTTGTACGCGAACGCCCAGAACAGGTTGCCCTTGATCGTCCGCAGCGTCCGGCGGGACAGCCGGATCGCGTCGGCGACCGCACGCAGGTCACCGCGGACGAGGGTGATGTCGCTGGCCTCGATCGCGACGTCCGTGCCCGTGCCCATCGCCAGCCCCAGGTCGGCCTGGGCCAGCGCCGGCGCGTCGTTCACGCCGTCCCCGACCATCGCGACGACCTTGCCCTGGTCCTGCAGCCGCTTGACGACGTCGAGCTTGTCGGCGGGCAGCACCTCGGCGATCACCTCGTCGATCCCGACCTCCGCGGCCACCGCCCGCGCGACGGCCGTGTTGTCGCCGGTGAGCAGCACCGGGGTCAGCCCCAGCTCACGCAGTTGGGCGACGGCCTCGGCCGACGTCGGCTTCACGGTGTCGGCGACCAGCAGCACGCCACGGGCCGCGCCGTCCCAGGCCACCGCCACCGCGGTCTGCCCGCGCTCCTCCGCTGCCACTTTCGCGGTAGCGAGGTCATCCGGCAGCGGCTGACTCCAGTCCTCCAGCAGCGCCGTGCGGCCCACCAAGACCGCGTGCCCGTCAACGACTCCCTGCACTCCGAGCCCTTCCACGTTCGTGAAGTCCTCGACCGCGGGCAGGGTGCCGACACGGTCCCGCGCCCCGCGGGCGATCGCCGTGGCGATCGGGTGCTCGGACGCGTCCTCGAGCGCGCCGGCCAACCGCAGCAGCTCGGCCTCGTCGACGCCCTCGGCGACGTGCACGCCGGTGAGCGTCATCCGGCCGGCGGTGACCGTGCCGGTCTTGTCGAGTACGACCGTGTCGACCCGCCGGGTCGACTCCAGGACCTCCGGGCCCTTGATCAGCACACCCAGCTGGGCGCCGCGGCCGGTGCCGACGAGCAGCGCCGTCGGCGTGGCCAGGCCGAGCGCGCAGGGGCAGGCGATGATCAGCACCGCGACCGCCGCGGTGAACGCGGCCGCCGTGCCGACGTCGGTGCCGAGCCAGAAGCCGAGCGTGGCGGCCGCCAGCGCGATCACGATCGGCACGAACACGCCGGAGATCCGGTCGGCCAGGCGCTGGACCTCGGCTTTGCCGCTCTGGGCGTCCTCGACCAGCTTGGCCATCTGGGCCAGCTGGGTGTCGGCGCCGACGCGGGTGGCGCGCACGACGAGCCGGCCGCCGACGTTGACGGTCGCGCCGGTGACGGGGTCGCCTTCGCCGACCTCGACGGGAACGGACTCGCCGGTGAGCATCGAGGCGTCGACCGCGGACTTGCCTTCCTCGACGACGCCGTCGGTGGCGATCTTCTCGCCCGGGCGCACGACGAACCGGTCCCCGACCACCAGGTCGGACGTGGGGAGGCGAACCTCGGCGCCGTCACGCAGGACGGCAACCTCTTTCGCGCCCAGCTCCAGCAGGGCGCGCAGCGCGGCGCCCGCGCGGCGCTTGGACCGCGCTTCGAAGTAGCGGCCGGCGAGGATGAACGTGGTGACGCCGGCGGCGACTTCGAGGTAGATGTTGCCCGCGCCGTCGGAGGGGGCGATCGTCAGCTCGAACGGGTGCACCATGCCCGGGGTGCCGGCGGTGCCGAACAGCAGCGCCCACAACGACCACACGGACGCCGCGAGCACGCCCATCGACACCAGGGTGTCCATGGTGGCCGCGCCGTGGCGGAGGTTCGTCCACGCCGCCCGGTGGAAGGGCCAGGCACCCCAGGTGATGACCGGCGCGGCCAGCGTCAGCGAGATCCACTGCCAGTAGGTGAACTGCAGCGCCGGCACCATCGCCAGCAAAATCACCGGGACCGCGAGCACAGCGCTGGTGACGAGGCGCTGCCGCAGCGTCCGCGTGGGGTCGTCGGCGTCCTCGGCTTGTTCGGGCTTCTCCGGCTGCGGCACGGTCGCGTGGTAGCCCGCGGCTTCGACCTGGGCGACCAGCGTCTCCGGGTCGACGCCCTCGGGCGCGTGGACGCGCGCCTTTTCCGTGGCGTAGTTGACCGATGCGGTGACGCCGTCGAGCTTGTTGAGCTTGCGTTCGATGCGGTTGGCGCATGAGGCACAGGTCATGCCACCGATCGCGAGTTCGATCTCGGTGACCGGTCCGCCGGTCGGGGCGGTGGTGCTGGTCATGATCGGCTCCTTTCGCGGTTCAGTGGCCGTGGCCGTCGGCGGGCGCCGGTGCCGGCGGAGTCCCGGCGGTCGGGAGAGTGAACTCGGCGGTCCGCACGACGCCGCCGTGCTGGAAGTCGAGGAACAGCCGGTAGGTCCCCGCGCTGGGGACTTCGGCGGCGAACTTCACCTGCGGTCCGGCGGCTGTCTTCCCGTCACCGGGTTCGCCTTCGGGGTGGACGTGCAGGTAGGCGAGGTCGCCTTCGCGCAGCGCGACCAGGTGCCCGTAGGCGCCGAGGTAGGGCTGCAGATCGGTCACCGGGACGCCGTCGCGGCTGACGGTCAGCGTGAGCGGTGACGTCTTCCCGGCCGTCAGGTCCCCGGCGAGCTCGACGGTGTATCCGTCGACCTCGGCCGTGCGGCTGGGCGCGTGCGCCACCGGCTGGTAGTTCCCCGCGATGGACAGGTCGGTACCGAGGGTCATCGCCTTGCCGCCGGTGGGGGCGAAGTCGGCGAACGCGCGGTAGGAACCGGCCGCCGGCAGGGTGAGCGGGACGCTCCACGTGCCGTCCGGCGCCATCTCCGGGTGGATGTGCTGGAAGCCCGAGGTGTCGCGGCGAACCACGATCAGGTGCAGCTTCTTCTCGTGCTCGACGTCGAAACCCGTCACCGGCCTGCCGTCCGGGCCGGTGATCGTGAAGGAGAACCGGCCGCGGTCAGGAGTCGTGTCGGCGACAGTGAACGTGTAGCCGTCCTTGCTCGACGCCAGCCCGCCTGGTAGGTCGTCCACGGGAGCGGTCATGCCGGCGTGCTCGCCGCCCATGTCGCCGTGACCCGCGTTTTCACTGGTCGCGGCCGAAACCGGACTGACCGCATTCCCTAAAGCGAACCCCCCGGCTGCCAGCAAGACGATTGCTCCGCCGAACGCGGCGAGTCGTGTAGTGGTGTTCATGTCTGCTTCCCTCGTGTGAGGCCGGGTCTACCCGGCAAGCCGGTAGCCGGCCTCCTCGACGGCTGCGCGGACCTGCGCGTCGTCGACCGGCCGGTTGCTGGTGACGGTGACGGCCCCGGTGGGCAGATCGACAGCGACGTCAGTGACACCGTCGAGGCCACCGACCTCTTCGCTGACCGAAGCCACGCAGTGCGAGCAGGTCATGCCGGTGACGGTGTAGGTGCTGGTGCTCATTGGCGTTCTCCTTCGCGGATGACGGGTCAGGACTTGACGAGGCGCGCGATGGCCGCGCCGGCCTCGGCGACTTTGGTTTCGGCAAGCTCGCCGCCTTCCGCGGCCGCCTCGGCGACGCAGTGCCGCAGGTGGTCTTCGAGCAGCCCGAGCGCGACGGCTTCGAGAGCCTTCGTCGCCGCGGACACCTGGGTCAGCACGTCGATGCAGTACTTGTCGTCCTCGATCATCTTGGCGATGCCGCGGACTTGACCTTCGACGCGGCGCATGCGCTGCAGGAAGCCGTCCTTGTCGCCGCTGTAGCCGTTCATACCTTCACGGTACCCCTAGGGGGTATGGGTTTCAAGTGAGCTGGCTCTCGTCCGCCCCGAGCCCGGCCATCAGGTTGAAGCTGCCGGTCAGCTGATTGAGCGCGACCAGGACCACAAGGTCGCCAAGGACGCGGTCGCTCCAGCCGTGCTCGCGGATCGAGGCGACATCGGCGTCGTCGATCGACGACGGCTCGACGAGCAGCCGGACAGCCAGAGCGATGAACGGGCGGCGTCGCCGTGCGCAGCGAGGCCACGCGGGCATCCGATCCACTCCCGCGTGGCCGGCGAGCCGAGGTCCGGTCAGCCGACCTACTATCCACTATAGCAGACAGTACTATGACCGATAGCACAGCGTGACTTGGCTGCTCGTAACGACTTTCTTCCGACAGAAGGTGGACACCATCGAAGTCTTTTCGTAGCCTGGCCGAGATCTCGCGGCTGCTGCCGTCGACTGGACGGCAACGCGGGATCACCGCCGGGACGGCTTTGTCGGGAAGCCGGGAACCGGAACCACACCGCGAGCATCACCTGGTGCGGCCCGCGCTGCCCAAGAGGGCGGCAGGGCCTGACGCGGTGGGACGACGAGCAGAGATCCCGGCCTCTTCGTCCGTGGTTACGGCCGGCGGGCGACGAACGAAGGAGACCTGCGCGACCGTGCAGTCGCAGCCCATCCGGCGGGTGGTCTCAGGCATTCTCGCGGCGACCTCGGTGATCCTCGTGATCACCGTCGCCCAGCCTCAGGCCACCGCCGCCCCTGTCCCCGCACCCCAAGCCCCACCCAGCTCTTCGGACGCCCTCACCAAGTACCGCGAACTCGCGGCGCAGGCCGAGAAGCTCAACGAAGATCTGCTCAAGGCACAGAACGACCTGACAACCAGGCAAGGCGAGCTCGACAAGGCCAACACCGATGTCAACGCGGCGAAGGACCAAGGCGCCAGTGCCGCGGAAAATCAGAAGAAGTACCAGACCGAGGTGGACAAGTTCGCCGGTGCGTCGTTCACCAGCGGCGTTCAGCTGAACAAGCTGTCGGCGCTCCTGTCCGGCACGTCCACACAGGACTTCCTCGATCGGTCCTCGGCACTCGAAGTGCTGGCCACGGACAAGAACGCCGCGATGAACAACCTCACCGGCGCAGTGCGGCAGGCGACCGACGCGACAAACAAAGCATCGGACGCCGCGAAGCGGGCTCAGGACGCTCGCGACTCGGCAGCCAAGCTGACCGAGGACATCAAGGCCAAGCAGAAGACTCTCAACGACCAGATCGAGCAGGTCAAGGCGGCCGACAAGAGCCTGAGTGCCTCGGACAAAGCCGCGCAGCGCGACACCGGCGGAAAGGCACCCAACGTCAAGGCGCCGACGGCGGCTGCACAAACCGCAGTCGACGCCGCCCTGGGCAGGCTCGGAAGTCCTTACGTGTGGGGCGCCACCGGGCCGAGCTCGTTCGACTGCTCGGGTCTCCTGTTGTGGGCGTACAAGAAGGCCGGGATCACGCTCCCCCGCAACTCCGCGGCCCAAGCCCAGTACGGCACACCGGTACCGCGCGACCAGCTACAGCCCGGTGACCTCGTGGCGTACTACTCACCGGTCTCCCACATCGGCATGTACATCGGCGACGGCAAGATGGTCCACGCTCCGACCAGCGGTGACGTCGTGAAGATCTCGCCACTGCAGAGCCAGTACGCCGGAGCGACCCGGCCCACGGCCTGAGTTCGGAGGACAACGTCGGGGCGGCATCGCACTCTCGCGATGCCGCCCCGGTTTCGCGTCCGGGACATCTTTCGTCGACTTACCCCCCAAGGGTATGTGTATGATCCCGTTCCGAGCTGCTCGAAACAGTTCGGCCCCCTAGGCTCCGTAGTGGACCGGTGCAATCCGAGGAGGTGCGGTGCAAGGTGCACTCGTAGTGCTCGTCGGTGTCCTCGCCCTGGTCGCCGCGGTCTACGGCGTCGCGAGGCTGGTTCGGCTGGCGCCGGCGGCCCGGGACGTCCTGCCCTTCCTGTCCGGCGGCTCCCCTGCCGAGCACGCCGTCTCCCGCTACCACGCCCGCTGGTACACGATCACGATGGTCTTCCTGGCCTTCGACATGGAGATGGTCTTCATGTACCCGTGGACACTCGTCGTGACGGAGGTCGGTACCCCCGCCGTGGTCGAGATGTTCGCTTTCCTCGCCGTGCTGTTCGCCGGCGTCTGGTACGCCTGGCGCGAAGGCGTCTTCCGATGGACCTGACGACCTGGCTGCTCGGCCGGACGCCAGTCCGGCCGCTGGTCGTCACCACGGTCGGCGGGACGGGCGTCCGCCTGGCCGTCGAGTATGAAATCCGCCGGCGCGGCTGGCGACCCGCACTGAACGCCGCGGAAGCGAACCTGCTGGTCGTCGCGGGCCCGGCCGACCCGGCGATGACTCCGTTCGTCGACGCGGTCTGGCAGCTCATCCCGGCGCCTCGCGTGCGAATCGAGTTGGCGGCGACCTCCGAGATCGCGGCTGCGCTGACCGCCGCCGAGCGGCGGCTGCGATCGCGGGATGGGCAACGCACCGCAGCCCATCACGACCTGGGCCAGGCGAGTGGCGAGCACGAAGGACATGCGTCGCACCACGAGCACGGCGAGGCGGACCATTCCGGCCACGAGGAGCACGGCCACCACCACGGGCACGACATGGGCGGCATGGTGATGCCCGGCGGCATCCCGATGGCCGACCGGGCCGACGACCGCGACGGCTTGAAGCTCGACCGGCTGTCTGTGCCGCTCGGACCGGTGCTCCCGGCGTGGCCGGCCGGCCTGCTCGTGCGCACCCTCATGCAGGGCGATGTCGTGCAGGAGGCGATCGTCGAGACCGTCATGACTCCGCGGCACGGGACGCCCGCGTTCTGGGACAGTGTGGCATCCGGTCGGATCGCGGCGCGCCGGTTCGACAGCTGCGCGCGGCTGCTGACCGTCGCGGGCTGGGAACACGCCGCGGTCACGGCCGCGCGGCTGCGGGACGACCTCCTCGCCGGCCAGGAACCCGGCCCGCGGTTCACGCGCTGGGCGAAGCAGGTCCGCCGCTCGCGAGTCCTGCGGTGGTCCCTGGGCGGTATCGGCGTCCAGATCGGCGCCGGCGATGCGTGGGATCGCCTGACCCGCTGGATCGACGAGGCCGAGGCCGCCAACCCGGTCAACGAAGATCCGACCGCGATCCTCGACGCCTTGCCAGGCCTGCTGGCCGGCGCCGAGTTCACGACCGCCCGCCTGATCGTCGCCAGCTTCGACCCCGACCTCGAGCGTGTGCGGGTGGCCCGTGGTTGACGAACTCCCCTGGTGGGGCGGCCTTCTGCTGCCAGTCGTCCTCGCGGTCCTGGCCACGGCCACGGCCTCGTGGGACGCGGTCCTGCACGACCGGGCAAGCGGTGGCCCCGGTTGGCGAGCGGCCATGACGCTTCCGCTGCGCGAGGCAGGCGGGCTGCTCGTCCAGCAACGCCGCCGGACCCTCGCCGCGGACGTCCTCCTGGGCCGCGGCGGCGCCCTCGCGCTGCTGCTGGCCGCGGTGCTCGCGTCGCTCGTGACTCCGCTCGGGCACTGGGCGGTGGCGGACCTGTCGATCGGGGTCGCCTGGTTCAACGCGATGGAGGTCGTCGCCTGGGCTGCGGTCTGGCTGGTCGGCTGGGGCGCGAACTCGGCGTACGGCCTTCTCGGCGGCTATCGGTTCATCGCGCAGGGTCTGGCCTACGAGCTGCCGCACATGTTCGCCTTGATCACCGCGGCGCTCGGCGCGGGCTCCCTGCGGGTGGCCGACGTCGTGGCCGCACAGAGTTCGGTGTGGTTCGTGGTGTGGATGCCGATCGCGTTCGTCGTCTACCTGCTGTCGGTGCTCGCGATGTCCTTCTGGGGCCCCTTCGACCAACCGGTCGGCGTCGACGCGGCCGGTGGTGCCGCGGCCGAGCTCTCCGGAGTGGACCGGCTGGTGTTCACCGCCGCCCGCTGGCTGTTGTTGACCTCGGGAGCGGCGTTCGCGGTCCCGCTGTTCCTCGGCGGCGGTGCCGGCCCGGTGCTGCCTGCGTGGCTGTGGTCGCTGGTGAAGACCTTGGCCGTGCTCGCGGTGCTGGTGTGGGCGAAGCGGCGGCTGCCGACGCTGCGACTGGAGCGCTACCAGGAGATCGCCTGGATCGTGCTCATCCCGCTGACCCTCGTCCAGGCCCTCGTGGTCGCCGTCGTCGTCCTCGCCCGCTGAAGGAAGGAGCACCGTCGCATGTGGACACAAGTCGTCTTCTGGGTGTGCGCGGCAGGATCGGTCGTGACCGGCATCGCTGTGTTCCGGGTGGACTCGATGGCGCGCGCGACGTTCGCGCTGCTGGCCTCGTTCCTCTTCGCCGCGGGCACGATCCTGCTGCTGAACCTCGCCTACCTCGGCGTGCTCGTCGTCCTCATGATGATCATGGAGATGGTCGTGATGGTCGTGTTCATGCTGATGTACATGATGAATCCGGCCGGGTTGATGCCGATGACGATGGTGCACAACCAGAAGGGTTCGCTGGCGATCGCGGGCGGGGTGTTCGCCGCGCTCGCCGCCGGCATCTTGCTCGTCCCCTGGCCGACGTCGGACCAGCCACGCCCGGTGGACTCGACGCGCGCGCTGGGCGAGGCGCTGATGGGCTCGAAGATGCTGGTGATGATGGTGCTCGGGCTGTGCCTGTTCGCGACGATGGTCGCCACCGTCGTGCTGGCCCACCACCGCGGCCGGTACGACCGCTACGGCGACACCCTCCGCGCGAAACGGCCGGAGGACCCGGTGCGAGGAGGCCTGGACCGGTGACGCTGCAAGAGTATCTGCTGCTGGCCGCGGCGCTGTTCAGCGTCGGCCTGTACGGCGCGTTGTCCCAGCAGTCCATCGTGATGATCATGATGGGGCTGGAGCTGATGGCCAACGCCGTGATCGTCGGCGGGGCCGCGTTCTGGTACTTCGCCTCCCCGGCCCGTCCGGACGGCCAGGTCGTCGTCCTCGTCGCGGTGACGCTGATGGCGGTCGACATGGCGATCGGGTTCGCCGTGACAACCGCGATCTTCCGCCGCCGCGACGTCGACCTGACCGACTCCGCCACGGACCTCAAGGGCTGAGCCGATGACGCTGTGGCTGCTGATCGGACTTCCCCTGGTCGCCGGGACCGCCTTGCTGGTCACCGGCCGCCCCGCCGACCGCATCGCCCCCGCGGCAGGTGTCGCAGCCGCCGCCGTCTCCGTCGTGCTCGCGATCGTCGCCGCGATCACCCGCCCGGAGGTCTCCGCGCCGTTGCTGGCGGGGCTGCGGATCGGGCTCGCTGTCGACGGGCTGTCCGCGGTCATGGTGCTCACCGTGACCGCGGTGCTGGTGGCCGTGCTGGTGTTCGCAGCCGGTGAGTTCGGCGCTGAGGAGCCGCGGGCCCGCTTCCACGGGCTGATGCTGGTCTTCGCCGGCGCCATGCTCGTCACCGTCACCGCCCGCGACCTCGTGGTGCTGCTGATGGCGTGGGAAGTCATGGGCGCCTGTTCGTATGCCCTGATCGGATTCTGGTGGCGCGAGGAACACCGGGTCGGTTCCGGCGCCGTCGCCTTCCTCACCACCCGCACGGCCGACCTCGGCCTGTACCTCGCGGCCGGGGCCGCGCTGGCGGGCGGCGTCGCAGGTCTTTCCCTGGCCGGCCTGCCGACCGCGGCGGACGGTTGGCGCGACGTCGTCGCGGCCGGGATCGTGCTGGCGGCCGCCGGGAAGTCCGCGCAGCTACCGTTCAGCTTCTGGCTCTCTCGGGCGATGGACGGCCCGAGCCCGGTCTCGGCGCTGCTGCACTCGGCCACCATGGTCGCGGCCGGGGCGTACCTGCTGCTCCGGCTGGAGCCGCTGCTCGCCGCGACGGCGTGGGCGTCCACCGTGGTGGCGTGGCTGGGCGTGCTGACCGCGCTCGTGCTCGGCGCGGTCGCGGTGGTGCAGTGCGACCTCAAGCAGGTGCTGGCCGCGTCGACGTGCTCCCAGATCGGGTTCATGCTGCTGGCGGCAGGCGCAGGTGGTCCGGTAGCCGGGGCCGGGCAGCTCGTGGCGCATGCGGCGACCAAGAGCCTGCTGTTCCTCGGTGCCGGTGCCTGGCTCGTCGGGCTCGGCACCAAGGACCTCCGGCGGCTCGAGGGCGCGGCCCGGCGTTATCCGCTTCTCGGGATCGTGTTCACCCTCGGAGCGCTAACGCTGGCTGGTGTGCCGCCGCTGTCGATCTGGGTCAGCAAGGACGCCGTCCTCGCCACGGCCCTGGCGGATTCACCGGCGTTGTACGTCGTCGGCTTGGCGGCCGCACTCGTGAGCGGCGTGTACGTCGGCCGTGTCCTGGTGATCGTGTGGAGACCGGCCGACGCTGCTTCCGCGAGCCCGCTGAGCCGGCTGCTGCTGTGGCCGTTGCCGGTGCTCGCGGCCGCGGCCGCGTTGCTCGGGGTCGGCGGTCTGCCGGTTTTGGCCGACCGGTTCTCGCGGCTCGTCGGCGGTCCTGCGGTTCCCGCGCCAACGTGGTGGGAGCTGGCCACGTCCGGCCTGATCGCCGTGGTCGGTGTGGTGGCCGCAGCTGCCTGGGCACGCTCGCGGCAGGTCTCGCCGGAAAGCGGCGGCGTGCTCGCCGACTGGCTGCACCTGGAGCGCGCCGCGCAGGTGGGCATCGCGCGGCCCGTGGTGTGGCTGGCCGGCGCGCTCGCCCGGTTCGACGACCGGGTCGTCGACGGCGGCGTGCGCACCGCCGCAGCCACGGGTGCAGCTCTCGGGCGGCTGGCGACCCTGCGCGTCGAGGTGTCGATCGACGGCGTCGTTCGCGGGATCGCCGCCGGGGCGCGTGCCCTCGGGAGGCAGGCGCCGCGCCTGCAGACCGGGCAGTTGCACCACTACTACGCCCAGGCCGCCGTCGCGCTGGGTGTGCTCGCCGTGTTGTTGCTGGTTCTCTGACGAACGTGAGGTAGAGCGTGCTCAGCGTCGTGGTGTTCCTGCCGGTGGTGGCAGCCGTGGTCCTGCTCGCGGTGCCGCGCGCCGCCGGCGGGTTCGTCCGCTGGTGGTGGATCGGCGCGTCCACTGTGGAGCTTGCGCTGATCGTCTTGTTGTGGGCCGGTTACCAGGGCGGCGAAGGCTACGCCTACGAGGTGAACCTGCGGTGGATCCCCAGCGTCAGCTCCGGCTACCACCTCGGCGTCGACGGCCTGAGCCTCCCGCTGATCGCCTTGACCGCCGTCCTTTTCCTGGCCTGCGCGGTGTATTCGCTGCGGCAGGACGACCGCATCCGGTCCTTCGCGGTGCTGTTCTTGTTCCTCGAGTCCGTGTGCCTCGGGCTGTTCGTCGCGCTCGACCTGATCCTGTTCTTCGTCTTCTTCGATCTGTCGATCGTGGGCATGTACTTCGTGATCGCCGGGTGGGGCCACCGCGACGCCGCCCGTGCCGCGCTGAAGTTCTTCCTCTACACCTTCGTCGGGTCGCTGGCGTTGCTGGTCGGGTTCATCGCGCTGTACGTCAGCGCGTCACCGCACACCTTCGACATCGTCGAGCTGACCCGGCAGATGCCGCTGGCCGGTGGCGGGTGGGCCGCCGGGCTGGTGCTGCTGGCCGTCGGCGTCGGGTTCGCGATCAAGACGCCGACCGTGCCGTTCCACACCTGGCTCCCGCCCGCGCATACCGAGGCCCCCGCGGCCGGGTCGGCGATCCTGGCCGGTGTCCTGCTGAAGATGGGCACCTACGGCTTTGTACGGATCGCCATGCCGATCCTGCCTGACACCTGGCGCCGCTACGCGCTGGTGTTCGTCGTGGTCGGCGTCGTCAGCGTGCTCTACGGCGCGCTCGTCGCCCTGGGCCAGCGCGACTTCAAGCGGCTGATCGCTTACACCTCGGTCAACCACATGGGCTACATCGTGCTGGCCGTCGGCGCGGCCGGGCTCGTGGCGAACTCCGCTGCCGAGGCGCGCCAGCTCGCCGTGACCGGCGCGGTCACCCAGATGGTCAGCCACGGCTTGATCACCGGCGCGCTGTTCCTCCTCGCGGGCGTGCTGTACGAGCGCGGCGGCACCTACGACATGGACCACTACGGCGGGCTCGCCGGGAGCGCACCGCGGTTCGCCGGGCTGACCGCCGCGGCGGCGTTCGCCTCGCTGGGGCTGCCCGGCTTCTCCGGCTTCATCGCCGAGTTCCAGATCTTCACCGGATCGCTCGGCGCCGCCCCCGTGGCCACGGTGCTGGCGTTTCTCGGCATCCTCATCACTGCCGCGCTGTTCCTGCGGGCCTTCCAGAAGGTGTTCCTCGGCAAACCGGGGACACCGGCCACCGATCTCACGGTCGCCGAGGGCGTGTCGATCACGCCGCTGCTGGCGCTGGCCGTCGTCATCGGAGTCTTCCCGCGGTTCCTGCTCGACCTGATCGAACCCGCGTCGCGGTCGGTCCTGAACCTGCTGGCCAGGTGACGCGGCCGTGGAGATGATGAACGAGGACCCCCTCGCGCTGCTGCCCGAGATCATCCTCGCGCTGGCCGCGGTCGCCGGGCTCCTGCTCGGGTCCTACCTCCCCCGTCGGCGGCAATGGCCGGTCCGGCTGCTGACCGCCCTCGCCTGCATCGGCGCCCTCGTCGCTACCGTCACGGTCTGGTCCGACGCGCCGCGGACGGTGTTCGGCACGACGTACGCGATCGACGTGGCCACCAACGCCGGGCGAGCGATCGTCCTGGTCGCCGTTCTGCTGACGCTCGGGGTGCTGACCGGCGAGTTCCGGTCCTCGCCGCGGGAAAGCGAGCTGTACGTCCTCGTGCTGCTCGCCGCCCTCGGCACCATCGTGCTGACCGGCGCCAACGACCTGCTGCTGCTTGTGGCCGGATACCTGCTCGCCAGCATCCCGCTCTACGCCATCGCGGGGTTCGCCAAGGACGATCTCGGCACCGAAGGCGCGCTCAAGTTCTACCTCCTCGGCGCACTGCTGGGCATCACGATGCTGGCCGGAGCGACCGTGCTTTTCGGCGTCGGCGGTGCCAGCGCGTACGCCGAGATCGCCAAGCCGCTCGAGGCCGCGCCCGCGGCCGCGGTCGCCGTCGGGTTCGTCGGCGTGCTGGCCGGGCTGCTGTTCAAGATGGGCGCGGTTCCGGCGCACTTCTGGGTCCCGGACGTCACCGAAGGCACCCGGCCACCCGCGGCCGCGTTCCTCACGACGGTGCCCAAGATCGGCGCGGTCATCGCCGCCTACCGCCTCGTCGCGTCCACAATGGACGACACCGCGGTCGACTGGCCCTTGCTCTTGGCGATCATCGCGGCGGCGACGATGACGCTCGGCAACCTGGCCGCGTTCTTCCAGCAGGACGTGCGCAGGCTGCTCGGTTACTCGACGATCAGCCAGGTCGGGTACCTGCTGATGGCCGTCACCGTCGCGACCCGCAGCTCCCTCGCCCTGCCCGGCATGCTGCTGTACCTGGCCGCCTACGCGCTGACGAATCTCGGCGCGTTCGCCGTCGTCTGCGCCTTCCCTCGGCTGAAGACGATCGAGGACTACCGCGGACTGCTGCGTCACAAGCCGTGGCTCGCGATCAGCCTCGCGGTGTGCCTGCTCGGCCTGGTCGGCACCCCGCCGACCGCGGTGTTCGCCGGAAAGCTCACGGTTTTCACCGCCGCCCTCGACGGCGGGTACGCCTGGCTCGTCGTCGTGGCCGCCGTGAACACCGTGGCCAGCCTCTTCTACTACTTGCGGTGGATCGTGGGCGCGTTGCGCTCAGCTTCCACCGAGACCGCGCCCGAG
Organism: Amycolatopsis sp. NPDC051061; assembly: GCF_040682935.1. Taxonomy (NCBI): domain Bacteria; kingdom Bacillati; phylum Actinomycetota; class Actinomycetes; order Pseudonocardiales; family Pseudonocardiaceae; genus Amycolatopsis; species Amycolatopsis sp. NPDC051061. The sequence goes on along the minus strand of NZ_JBFBBZ010000014.1, from coordinate 195,782 downwards.
CTCGACCGGTGGTCGGAGACCACGGCCTATGTCACGGCTGCGGCGTCGGTCGTGGTGGGTCCGCTCGCCGGTCTTCTGCTGGCGCTGTTCCGCGGCGACCTCGCGCTGATGTGAGCGCGGCCAACCCGATGCCGTGCCCCCGAAGCCGGTGCCGGGCGAACAAGGCCACGACGACGATCTTCAGGATCACGAGGCCGAGGACGATGTCGGCGACCACGCTCGTCCAGCGCCAGGCCGCCAGGGCCGCGCCGCCGAACACCACGTGCGCGACGACGGCCAGCGCCACGGCCACGACGAGCGCGATGGTCGTGCCGCGAGACCGGCGGGCGACGCCGATTTCGCCGCTGTGGCCTGCGTGGCCTTGCCAGCTCACCTTGAGATCGTCACGCCGGCCGAACCTCTCGAGGTCTGCGGCGAGGATGCCCTGAAGCCGCGCCAGCTTGTCCTCGTCGTCGGCCTCGACGTGCACCGCCAAAGTGTCCGAAGTGGATCGGAGGGTGCACTCGCCCCAGCTGAAGGTGATCTTCCCTTCTTTCTCGGCGTACTCGACCTTCACCACTTCGGGACGCGCCTGCCCGTCCCCGCCGTGGAGGTGCCGGGCTTTGCCGCCCATGGCCTCGGCGTGGCGGCACAGCTGGGCGAGGAACCGTTCGGCGCGGGGAGTGACGATGTGCGCTTCGGCGACCGGCATCGTTCAAATCCTCGTCATGGCGGCGAACCAGGCGCGGATGCCGTCGGGGTCAGTGGTGATGTCGATGGTGGCGGGTTCGATCGAGTCGATGTGCCACCCGTCGGCGAAGGCGCTGGTGATGTCCGCCTGACTCACGCGATGTACCCACGGCCAGTTGCCGGCCGGCTGGCGATCGCTGAAGCAGAGCAGGAAGTAGCGGCCGCCGGGCCGCAGTACGGTGCCGAGGCCGGCGACGTAGGCGGCGCGATCCTGCGCGTCGAAGATGTGGAACAGGCCGCAGTCCAGGACGGTGTCGAACGACTCGGCCAGCTCGGCCACCTCGCGGGCGTCACGACGGAGGAACCTCGCCGTCCGCTCCCGTTCGCGCGCTTTCTCTTCGGCGCGTTGAAGGGCCGCGGACGCCAGGTCGATGCCGGTGGCGTCCAGGCCGAGCGCGGCGCACATCAGCACGTGTTCCCCGGTTCCGCACCCGGCGTCGAGGACCCGCCCCTGGATCGCGCCCGACTCGGCGAGAGCGCGGAACGCGCCCTGGGGTCGGCCGATGTCCCAGGGCGGCGGGGTGCGATAGAGGTCGTCGGGACCGCCTGGGCGGCGGGAGTGGTGTGGCGCAGCGGTCATCGGGATGAGCCCTTCTTCAGGAGGTGCTCAGTTTTATCGAGACAGTCTGTCGCTGTCAATGCATAACGTCTCTAGCGCGTCGTTATGTATGCTCAGGTCGTGCCGAAGCTGTGGAACGAGACGATCGAGGCGCACCGGGAGGCGGTGCGCGACGCGACGTTGGACGCCACCGCGGAACTCGTGGCCGAGCACGGACTGACCGGCGTGAAGATGTCGCAGATCGCCGCGAAGACCGGCATCGGCCGGGCCACGCTGTACAAGTACTTCCCCGACGTCGAGGCGATCCTGTCCGCCTGGCACGAACGCCAGATCCGCGCCCACCTCGCCCAGCTCACCGAGATCCGCGCTCAGGACGGCACGGCGGGCGAACGGCTCGAGAAGGTGCTGGACGCCTACGCGGTGATTCACCACGAACGAGCCCGGCACCACCACGGCACCGAGCTGGTGACGCTCCTCCACCGCGGCGACCACGTCGCCCACGCCCAGCAGCACCTGCACGCCCTGTTCCGCGAACTGGTCGCGGAAGCGGCGGAGGCCGGCGAGATCCGCGACGACGTGGCCGCCGACGAGCTGGCGACCTACTGCCTCCACGCCCTGACCGCGGCGGGCACCCTTCCTTCCCTCGCCGCGGCCCACCGCCTGGCCGCCCTCACCCTGGACGGCCTGCGACGCCCGGCCTGACGCCGTTGGTCAGCCGACGCCGGAGGCGATGAACAGGGGCACGGCCACGAACAGACGGTCCGTCTCGGCACGCTGAGCCTGCCCGGCCAGCCACGCGTCCGCCTCCTCACGTCCGACGGCTCCGGCCTCGCAGGCCGCGGCGGCGAACCCGCTCAGCATCGCCGGCACCAGACGGTCGGTGAAGATCGCGGTCTGCACCTCGACGGCGACGTCGTCGAAGCCGGCGTCGAGCAGCAGCGAGCGGTAGCCCCGTGCGACGCGCGGACTGGGCACCGTGCTGGCGCGGGCGTGCACGATCGTCCGGGTCAGCTCCGGTTCGTCGGTGTCGATGACGACGGTGTCCCAGTCCTGGCCGATGAGGACGATCCGCCCGCCCGGGGTGAGCACCCGACGCGCCTCGGCCAGCGCCGCGCCCGGATCGGCGATCTCGTGGAAGACCTTGTCGGCGCGGTAACCGGCCACGGCACCGTCGTCCAACGGCAGGTCACCTGCGAAGCCTTCGCGGACGTCGAGGTCCGGCCACCGGCCCCGCGCCGCTGCGAGCATCTGCGGATCCGGGTCAACGCCGATCGCGTGTGCGCCTCGGTCGGCGAGCTCGGAAACCGCGCGCCCGGCACCGCAGCCGACGTCGACGACCACCTGGCCGGGTGAGACTCGCAGCAGGTCGTAGGTGTGAGCGCGCAGGTCGGCCGCGCCGGGCAGTGCGTCGACGGCGTCGAGCAGCCGGATCAGCGACGCCGTGGCGTCGTCGGGCTGAATGGTCTTCGTACTGGACATGATCGCCATGCTGCGACTTAATGTCGACATGAAGTCAAGCGAGGCGGCCATGAGCATCGGCGAGATCGCGCAGCGGTTCGGTCTCGCCACGCACGTGCTGCGGCACTGGGAGTCGATGGGGCTGCTGACTCCGGCGCGGGTCACCGCGTCCCGCCGCCGCTACGGGCCCGCGGACCTCTACCGCATCGCCGTGATCCTGCGCGCGAAGGAGGCCGGCTTCGGACTGGAGGACATCCGCGAGATGTTCGCCGCGCAAGACCCGGCCGGCCGCACGACCATCCTGCGCCGCCACCGAGCCGAACTCGCCGCCCGGATCGCGGCGGCCCAGGCGTCGCTGGACCTCATCGACTGCGCACTCGACTGCGACCACGAAGACATCGCGGAATGCCCGCACTTTCAGGCGACGATCGACGCCCGGATCAGGTCGAACCACGCGCACGCTTGACCGGCGCGGCACCGCGAGTTCGCGGTGCCGCCCCGGCTCATGGTGACGAGTCCACACAGCGGGCGGTCACCGCGCGACCGTCGGTGTCGTCCTCACAGCGCAGCGGCAAGACGTAGGCCGGCCGCTCGGTTGCCGTCGTCATCGTGCGGGATACCCCGGTGAACCCCGGTTACCCCGTTGGTGGAAAGCGGATCCGCACGATGTCCACTGCGGAGTCCGCACAGAGCGGGCGCGGCGCCGGCCGTGCGGCCGGTGAGCGGGCAGTCAATCGTCCGCCGTACCGACCCGAAGCACAACGGGTGCCTGCGTGGCGGCTGAGCGTCACCCGGAGTCGCCGAACTCCGTGATCAACCGGGACGTCAAGCCGCCGGCGATCGCGGGGAACGTGTGCGCGCCGGGCACCGTGACCAGGCTTCCGTGCACCGCCGCGTCGGCCAGCGACCGCGCCCACCCCTGCGGGCTCAACGTGTCGCGCCGGCCTCGCAGCACCAAGACGGGGCACCGCACGAACGGCATGACCCGTTCGGGTTCGTCCTGCTGGGCGGATTCGATCAACCGCAGCAGCCGTCGAGGTCCCGCCCGGAGGTAGTACGGCACGGTGCCGGGCAGCGCCGCGGGCGATTCGTGGACCAGGTCCCGGAGCAGAGCGACCGACAGCCGGCCGAGGTGGCGAAGCGGCGGCGGGAACGTCGGGCCGGCGAGCACCAGCGCGCCGACGAGTTCCGGCCGCCGCGCCGCGACCGTCATCGCCACCTGCGCGGCGGTCGAGTGCCCGAAGAGGGTGGCCGGCCGGTCCAGCACGTCGCTCAGCCACCCGGTGACGACGTCGACCAGGGCCCCCAATTCCGGCTCGCACGCCATCGGCCCCGCGCCGAACCCGGGCACGTCGAGCAGGAACGATGCCGCCGACGCCGCGCACCCGTGCAGCGTGTCCACCAGATACCCCGGCGCGCCGAGGCCGGGCAGGAGCACCACCGGCTTCCGGTCCGTCCGGTCGGTGCCGGCGGCGAGAGCCCGCACCAGCCCGTGCCGTACCCGACGGGTTACCAGCACGACGGTCAGTTCTGCCCGGGATCGGCGGGGCCACGGTGGTGCTGGAGGGCCAGACCGCGCTCTCGGTCCAGCGTCACCGCGACCTTGTCGCCGACGAGCGGGCACAGCCGCAGCGCCTCGCGCGTGACGGCGTCGTAGAGGGAATCGGTGCTCGCGCCGGGCAGGTACACCTCGACCGCCGCGCGCAGCTCGTAGCCACCGTCGCCGCGCGCCGCCAACGTGACCTTGACGGTGACGACGCTTTCGCCCGTCTCCACCCCCAGCGAGGTCGCGGCTATCGTCAGCGACTGGTGCAAGCAGGTCGCCAGCGCCGCGGTGTAGAGGCGCTCCGGGTTCAGCGGATCCGCCGTTCCGTCGCCCGGCTCTCCGACCGCGTAGGCCAGGTCGCCACGTCCGTCGACCCGGACGCTGCCACGGCTCGACGTCGCCTCCGTCGAGTAGAGATCTTCGGCCATCGTGGGTCTCCGCTCAGAGGATCGGCGTGCCGCCGGTGACCGCGACGCGCGCCCCGGACACGTAACTGCCGTCGCCGGACGCGAGCAGGACGTACACCGGGGCCAGCTCCGCCGGCTGCCCGGCTCGGCCCAGCGGCACCTGCTCCCCGAACGACTTCACCTCTTCCTCGGGCATCGTCGACGGGATCAGCGGGGTCCAAATCGGACCCGGCGCCACGCTGTTCGCGCGAATCCCCCGGGGCCCCAGCAGCTGCGCCAGCGCCGCGGTCATGTTCGCGATGCCCGCCTTCGTCACGTCGTAGGGCAGCAGCTGCGGCTTCGGGTTGTCGGAGTTCACCGACGAGCTGCCGATGATCGACGCCCCGGGCTTCAGATGGGGAACGGCCGCCTTGACCAGGTGGAAAAACGCGCTCAGGTTGATGGCGAGCGTCCGGTCCCACTCCTCGTCGGAGATTTCCTCGATCGTCTCGTGGCTCATCTGGAACGCGGCGTTGTTCACCAGCACGTCGAGCCGGCCGAACTCCTCGACCGCCCGGGCGACCAGGGCCCGGCAGTGCGCCGGGTCGGCGACGTCGCCGGGCACGACGACCGCCTTGCGCCCGGCCTCCTCCACCCAGCGCCGTGTCTCCTCGGCGTCGTCGTGCTCGTCGAGGTAGGAGATGAGGACGTCGGCGCCCTCACGGGCATAGGCGATCGCCACCGCGCGGCCGATGCCACTGTCGGCGCCGGTGATCAGCGCCGCCTTCCCGGTCAGCTTGCCGGAACCGCGGTAGGTGTGTTCCCCGTGGTCGGGCCGCGGCGACATCTGCGCGGTCGTGCCGGGCGGGTTCTGTTGCTGGGCGGGCTGGGACACGGCTGGCTCCTTGTCGGCAGATGCGGGAACTGCCCCCTGGTACCCCCGTACTCCCTTTTCACACGATGTGCGGCCGCTTTCGCCCCGCACGGTTAACCGTCCGCTAACCGGGCACACCTCCTCGGGAGAACGTTCTACGCCACCTGTAACCACGGAGGGATGACGTGTTCCGTCACACCAAGCTGCTGCAGTTCGAAGCCAAGCCCGAAAAGCCCGACCCCGTCTACGCGCACAAGCTGCAGGAACTCATCGGCGGCGCGTTCGGCGAGATGAGCGTCACCATGCAGTACCTGTTCCAAGGCTGGAACTGCCGCATCGAAGGCAAGTACAAAGACCTCCTCATGGACACCGCGACCGAAGAAATCGGGCACGTCGAAATGCTCGCCACCATGGTCGCCCGCCTCCTCGAAGGCGCACCCGCCACCATGACCGCCGAAGCCGTCAAAGACCCGGTCATGGCCGCCACCCTCGGCGGCATGGACGTCCAGCAGGCCATCGTCGCCGGTGGTGGCGCGCTCCCGGCGGACAGCAACGGCTACCCCTGGAACGGCCGCTACATCGTCGCCTCGGGCAACCTGCTCGCCGACTTCCGCGCCAACGTCGCCGCCGAAGCCCAAGGCCGCCTGCAGACCGCCCGGCTCTACAACATGACCGACGACCCCGGCGTCAAGGCCATGCTGCAGTTCAACCTCGCCCGCGACACCGTCCACCAGAAGCAATGGCTCGCCGCCATCGAAGAGCTGAAAGCCGACGGCCTCGAAGACGAAATCGTGCCGAACGCCCTGCTCGACGAAGAAGACCAGACCCACAACCACACCATCTGGCACCTCTCCGACGGCCCCGACGGCGCCAAGGGCACCAGCTGGACCACCGACGCGGGCATCGAATACCTCATGGACCCGAAACCGCTCGGCGGCCCCGGCACCGCGCCGAAGCCCGACCCCGCCCTCTACGGCACCTACGCCCCGCTGCAGGACGCGAAGGGCACCGCCAAGGGCAAGGCCAAGGCCAAGAAGAAGAACTGACTCGAAAGGAAACACCCATGGCCACCGGAGAAACCGGATTCGACGACGTCACGTTCGACCTCGTATCCGTGCAGTACCACGCCTTGAAGGCCGGGCACGACTACGGCCAGTACGTCCGCGACGCCGACAACGCCGGCCGCACGGACATCGCCGACTTCTTCCGGAAAGTGATGGACGAGGACTCGGCGCGCGCCCGGCAATGCCACGAATTCATCAAGGAACTGTCGGGCAGTTCCGAATCAGGCCCGGCTGTCTCCTGAGGTAGGCCGGGCTCCCGATCCGGCTCGGAACGGGAGCCCGGTGCGCCTCCGGAGATCGTCTTGGTGGCCCTCTACCTGTCCTCGCGAGGCTCTACATCGCCCAAGCGACCAAGACCTCGCGCACCAGCCCCCAGCAGCTCGGGCTGCTCGCGGTCATGCTGCCCACCTCCAAGAGCGAGGTCGACATCGCACCACCGCAGCCCCACCACCTCCCCGCGGCGCAACCCCAACAGGGCGGCCACGTGATAGAGCGGGTACAGCTGATGATCGCGGACTTGCTCAAGGAACCTCGCGGTCTGTTCGGCGTCCACACAGCGACCGCAGGACGTTCCCCGGTCCTGCGCCATCCGGCGACAACGGCCGCGACCGCACCGCGTTCGCCCGCAGCAACGCCGTGAACGCCGCCTGCACCTTCCCGATCGTCAGCTCCGACAACGCAAGCCCACCCAACCGCGGCTGCAGATAGTCGCGGATCAGTTGCTCATACAGCTGACGTGTCGACGGCCGGAGTGTGTTCCTCGTGGGCGAGGCCGCCGCGGTCGGGAACGCGTGACATGGACTTCGGCACAACCCCACTCGACGTGTTCCGGCTGCCGTCCCGGGTGACGATCTTGTGCGCGCGACCGGACGGGCCGCTGCCGAGGGCGTCATCCTGCGGTGATCGCCTCGGCGACGGTCAGTGGCTCGCGGCCGAGGAGTTCACCGAGACGTGGTCCGGTTTCCGCGAAATCGCCTCGCCGCGCGGCGAGGAAGAACGACAGGAGCATGCGCGCCATGGGCTCGGGGGTGCCGGTCGCGATCCGGTCGGTGAGCCATCGTTCGTCCTCCACGACGACGCGCTTCACCTGGCGGCCGGTGCGGTCGACGGCGATCGCGGCGATGTCGTCGAAGGTGACGGCGCCGGCGGTGAGGGTGACGGGCCCCTCGAAGGACTGCCCGCCGGCGAGGATGACGGCGGCCGCTTCGGCGGCGTCAGCACGGTGGGTCCAGGAAACCGGGCCGTCTTCCGGTGCGGTGATCTCGCCGGTTTCCCGCCACGGGCCGAGCAGCCAGCCCAGGCTATGGGCGTAGAAGCCGTTACGCAGCGAGGTCCACGCGACACCCGTTCCGGCGAGGATCTCCTCGGTAGCGGCGTGGTCCCGCGCCGGGGCGAACGCACTGTCGCCGCGCACGTTCTGGTGGCTGGTGTAGAGGATCCGCCGGGCGCCCGCGGCGACGGCGGCCTCGATCGCGGTGCGGTGCAGGGCTACTCCGTCGGCGTTCGGATCGTTGGACGAGACCAGCAGGACCTGGTCCGCACCTTCGAACGAATCTCGCAGGGCAGCCTGGTCGTCGTAGGAGCCGCGCCGCACTCGCACCCCACGTTCGGCGAAGGACCGCGCCTTCACGACATCGCGCACACTGAGGCCGATCTCCTCGGCCGGGACGACCTTGAGCAGGTGTTCGAGGGTGGCTCCGTTGAGGGCGCCGGTCGCACCGGTGATGACGATCATGGTCGTGAGCCTTCCTTCAGCAAGCGCAACAGGATGTCGTCGACGAGGTGTTCGAGGAAGCGCTCGTCGCAGGGCTCACCGACGATGACCAGCCGGTGGACGACCATCGCCGGAACGATCTCGGCGAAGAGCGCAGCTCCGCGCGGGTCCAGGAGTCCGTCGTCGAGCGGCTGCCGGGTCATCGCGGCCTGGTCGCGGTGGGCGATCCGGCGCATCGCCGCGGCGAGGTCCGGATCGCCACGCATCCCGGCGAAGAGCGCGCCGAGCAGCCCGATCTCCTGCTCGGCGATCTCCCGCGCGAGCCACCGCACGATCTCCAGCAGCGCGCCGCGCAGGTCGGCGGCTTCGACGGCGGGCGGGGTCGCGCCCGCGCGGTGGTCGACGGCCGCAGCGACCAGCGCGGCTTTACCGGAGTAGCGGCGGTAGATCGTCGCCTTCCCCACCCCGGCCATGGCCGCGATCGAGTCCATGGACAACTTGTCGTAGCCGACACCGGTCAGCAACTCCAGCGTCGCGTCGAAGATGACGGCGTCGCGACTGGTGTCCCGCGGTCTTCCCGGCACACTGCCCCTTCCGATACGAAACGAGACTGTCTCGTATCGAGAGTAGGTCGGATCTCCCCCGCTGTCGAGTGCACCCGCGCGTGGCGGACCGCCCGCAGGGTCTCAGCGTGCGGTACACGACGTCACGGATGCGGCTGTCCGTGCTGGAGCGGGCGGCTTCGAGTTCCGGGTCGGTGAAGTCGCCGGGAACCGGTGTCGTGTGGCCGGCGATGAGGCCGGCCACCGACTTCGCCATGATCAGGTCAGCGGCAGGAGCGAAAGAACGCGCGGACGTCCTCGACGAACAGCCGCGGTTGCTCCATCGCGGCGAAGTGGCCACCGCGATCGAATTCCGTCCAATGGGTGATCGTGGGGATGGCACGCTCGGCCAGCGAGCGCACCGGCAGGACGAAGTCACGCGGGAAGACAGCTACCCCGACCGGCACCTGCCATGGCGGTTCCGCGTCCTGCGAGCGCCGGAACTGCGCGGCCACCTCGAAGTAGAGGTGCGCGGACGACGCACCGCTCGCGGTCAGCCAGTAGAGCGCGACGTTGGTGAGGAGCTGGTCGCGGTCGACAGCTTCTTCGGGGAACTCCGCCGAGTCCGTCCACGCCTGGAACTTCTCGACGATCCAGGCGAGCAGCCCGACAGGCGAATCGGTCAGTCCGTAGGAGATGGTCTGCGGCCTGGTCGCCTGGACCCTGATGTACGCGGGTGGATCGGTGTCGAAGCGCACCGCATCCCGCAACCGGTCCCGGTCGGATTCGCCGAGCTCGCCCATCTCCGGGTGCGGCCGGGTGATCAGGAAGTTCACGTGTGCGCCCAGCACGTGGGCGGGCTCGGCCCGGCACAGATCGAGCGAGATCAGCGCGCCGAAATCGCCGCCCTGGACCGCGTAGCGGTCGTAGCCGAGCCGTCGCATGAGCTCGGACCACGCCCTGGCGGTCCGGGCGAGGTTCCAGCCCGGTTCGGCGGGCCGGCCGGAGAACCCGAACCCCGGAATCGACGGGATGACCACGTGAAAGGCATCCCGGTGGTCCGCCGGACTGGTCAGCGAATCGATGATTTCGACGAATTCCACGAAGGAACCCGGCCAGCCGTGGGTCAGGATGATCGGAACCGCGTTCGCGTGTTTCGAGCGCACATGAAGGAAGTGTATTGCGGTTCCGTCGATCTCGGCGGTGAACTGCGGAAAAGAGTTCAGCCGCCGCTCCGCGCTGCGCCAATCGAAGCTCGTCCGCCAATACTCGGCGAGATCCTTGAGGTAAGCCGGAGGGACGCCTCGAGTCCAGCCGCAGCCCGGAATCTCGGCAGGCCACCTGGCGGCAGCGAGCCTGCGGTGCAGATCGTCCAGGTCTTCCTGGGGAATGTCGACGCGGAATCGCTCCATGGAAACTCAGCGTACCGAGGATTCCGTCGAGCAGGTTTCCGTCGGCCGAGTGCGCAATCTCGGAGTTGTACTGGTGGAGCAACCTCGAAGAAGAGAATTTCGGGCGGATTGCTTAAAGTGAATGAGTGGCCTGCCATTGTCGAAAAACGCCGGAGGTATCCGATGGATGAGCATCAGTGCCCGATCGTGCTCGATAGAGCCGGCACGGACGTCCATGCGGAGAGCGCCCGAATTCGCGCGAGAGGTCCGGTCACCAGGGTGGAACTGCCCGGCGGTGTCCTCGCCTGGTCCGTCACCAGCCTCGAACTGGCGAAGCGGGTGCTCGGCGACGAGGAGCGGTTCGCCAAGGACGCCCACCAGCACTGGCCCGCCTTGATCAACGGCGAGATCCCGCAGGCGTGGCCGCTGATCGGCTGGTTGCTTTGACCGACTGGGTCGACCTCGGTTTCGGTACCAGCGGGTTCGCGCCGATCATGCGAGCGAACCCGCTGGTCCCGCCGGCGGACCTGCCTACTTCGGCCAGGGCAGAGTCTCGGGTGCCCCGTCACGGTGCGCGTGCTGGGCACCGAACAGTACGAGGGTCCCGTCCAGCAGACCTGGAGCTTGATCCGGTTGATGCCGCCCACCAGGTTCGGGTCACCGATGACGAAGTTGAAAGACTTGTCCTCGAAGTCGGATGCGGTCCTCGTCGTGCCGGCGATCTTCGTGGTACCGGCGTAGGCCTCCACGGAAAGAAGACCTGACCTTCACAGGGGATCCAGTCCGTGCAATCGGTGTAGAAGTCGTTGGGTTCAGGATCGGTGGCCACGGTTCCCGCCGAGGCCGGCGACGCGAGCGTCGCCGTCAGGATGAGCGCGGCGCGCCGACGACCTTCCCGCTTCGCGCAGCGGCGCAGGGCGGCTTCACTGGTGGACCGATGTCCACCGCACTCGAGGAAATTGGCCGCGGCGATCGCCGGGACAGGACAGGGCCGGGAGCAGGAAACACTGCAGCGAGAGGTGGCCCCGGCCTTGCGGACGATATCGGAGCGGCTGTGGGGCCAATCCGGCCATCGCTGGCTTGACGCCGGGCTGAAGAAGATGCCGGCCCACACGCTTTCGGCTCGCGCACCATCCGACACGTCAGGGTTCGCGCTCAGCTCCACCACCCCCTTCGCCGATCGCGGGCTTCCGGCTACCGCACAAAGACGAGTTTGATCAGGTCGGCGAGCCCCGGATCACTCCTCCGCGGCCAGCCGCGCTTTGAAGACGTCGAGCGCCTCCTTCGCGGTGGGACAGCCTGCGATCGAAACCCGATCGAGGGATTTCAGCCATCGCTCAGCGCCGGAAAAGGAGCGCAGCTCGCCGCCCTCGATCCTGAGTTCTTCCACCGATTCGACGAAGGTTAGGCAGGCGAGGTCGGTCAGCTCCATGAAGCGGAGGCTGAGGGTTTCCAGGCGGAACCTGGTACCGATCAGACACAGCTTGTCCTGCGGCCACCCGTAGAGCCTCAGGTCCGGCACATGCTGCAAGCAGCTGTACCCTTCCGCGAGCGAATCGTCGGCGTCGAAGTAGACCAGCTCCAACTGCTTGAGCGACTTCATATACTGCGCCGGAACGAGATCGCGCGTATCAGTCACCCGCAGACTGGTCCGGGACGACTTCGCCAGCACCGCCTCGCCGAACGCGCGTTCGTCGAACCGTGACATGCAGTGGAGGACCTCTTCGACCACGCGATGGCGTGGGTCGGAAGCAAATTTCGCAATCAGCGGCAGCGCTTCTTCGAGCCTCGTCTCGGCCAGTGCCCGCATGGTCGCGGTGATCTCGTCGATGGTCTGCGGCTGGCACGCCGCGAGCAGATCGAGGACGTACTCACCCGCCGTCGCGACCTTCTGTGCCTGGTGCATCGAAGCCGGCGGGAGTAGCCGTGCTGTCTTGACTTGGATCTCGCGCCGCAAGTCACCGCTCAGTTCGGGCGCGGTTTCCAGGGACGCCAACACGAGCAAATTCAGGTCACCTCGTCCGAGCAAGCGAGTCAGCAACTCCTCACGTTGCTTCTGGGACGCGTGCCCGACCGCCATCACCACAACCTCATGCCACTGATCGAGGTGTGCGTTCTGCACGACCGTGCCGACGTCGTCGGTGTTCATCGCGTCCTGCGCCGCCAGAAACTCCTGGAACGTCCGATGAATGAAGTCGACCCGGCCCTGCACCGGCTCGCGAAGCAGGCCTGACCGTTCCAGCAGGTGCCGGTAGACATCCTCGTTACCGGCCTTGACCTGCGGCATCCGGTGAACCCGCTGAGAGATGCGATAGAGCACGCGGGGCGCCTCGGCATCGGTGTAGCCGTTGCGGATGAGCCAATAGGCGAGGTCGGCCAGCAGCAACGTCTTCTCCGTGCGGCCGAGCCCGTCGATGGGCGTGATCCGGCGCTCCACATCGCGGCGTTCCAGAAGCATCTGCAGCGCGACGTCGTACAACTCCATGCGATTGCTGGGCAAGGTCGCCCGGCGATCCTGGTGCAGAGCGCACAGCAACGCGCACAGCAGCGGGTACCCCGCCAGCTTGCGCAGGTGGCTGCGGCTTTCCAGTTGCTCGAGAAGCCGCACCTCGTAGTCGTCAAGAGCTTGGCGCGACTCGTCGTCGGCGCGCGTCGACCGCATGGCGCTGTGCCAGCGTCCGACGAAGCGGCGAACATCATCGCGGCTCATCGGCTGCAGATCCAGGACCGCGAACCCGGCGTCGGTCAACCACCGTGGATCGGCACCGGCCGGACGGGAAGTGACGATCATCCTGACCCGCGGGAACGCGGCAGCGAGGTCACACAACCATGTGCGCGCCTCGTCTCGGCGGTCGGCGACAAGCTCGTCCACGCCGTCGACCAGCAGTACGGCGCTGCCATCCCGTAGCTTCTCCAGGACGTACCCCGGTGGCATCGAGTCAGCGATGTACTTGCCGCCCTCGTCAAGGAACTGCGCTGGTCCCGGCAGGTCACGGCCAGCGTAACGACGCAGTGGGACGAAAAAGGGAACTGTCCCGTTCCAACCCGCCAGCTGGTCCGGGAAGTCGCCCAGAGCACTGCGAACGGCGACCCACTGCAACAGGGTCGTCTTGCCCAGCCCCGCCTCGCCCCGGATGAAGACCCGCTGCGCACCGGCCAGCAGACCCTCGACCCGTCGCACCGGGCCGGGTTCGCCACTGGACGCGGTAAGCCCGATGTAGGCCACGGATAGCGGGTACCGGCGGCTCGCGTCGCCCAGCGTCACGCCGAACATCTCGACCTGGTCGAACTTCCGGGCTACGAGCTGGCGGTAGTCGTAGTCGAAGCCGGCGTCGCGTTCGCGCTGCGGCAGGCGGGCCAATACCTCGCGGATGCCGTCGAGCATTTCGCGGTCGCGCCGCAGTACCTCGGTCAAGGCGTTCGCCGAGAACGCGGGCAGCCCGCGCGAAATCTCGATGACGTAGCCACAGCACTCGCGCAGCAACAGGTCATACAGCGCCGTCCCGTCCACCGACAGCAACGTAGTCCGCGACGAGACGCGGCGCCGGATCGAGCGATCCAGGTGCCCGGCATCGAGGTCGGCCGCGAACAGATCGGCATCGTCGAGCGATGCCATGTCGAAAGTGTTACGCACGGCCTCGACCGAGGCGAGCTTCTCGTTCTCGGCGAGCGTTCGGAACTCGACTTCGAGGATGGGCTCGATGCGGTCGACGACAGCCTCGGCGAAGTTGTCCAGCAGCCGCGCGAACCTGCGCCGGTCCCGCTCCTTCCCCAGTTGCCCGGACAGCTGGTCGACCACGGCGCCCCCGACCTCCGAGGCGATCTTGTGCTCACCGAGCCAAAGCTTGGTGGCCGTCCGCACGGCGACGGTGCCGAGCGCGATCAGCGCGGTTTCGACCGACATCGGCTCATCCAAGCCCACCCTCCCGAAACCCGGCACCAGAACCGGCCCGGTTAACCTGAAAGCACCAAGACGACCGGCCTCGGGTAACGCACGTCGTCGCGCCTTGCAGCGCCAGGCCCGGACCATGGTCACTCGGTCGAACGCAACTCCTTCACAAGAGATACCAGGATGACTGATCGGCACCTTGAGGATCTCCGGGTGCCCGGCGATCCCGGCGCGATCACCACGAACCAGGCGATCATGACGGGCCCGAACACCCGTCCGACTGTTGCTGTTCCGCGCCGCTGCACCAGGAACAGCCCGACGATGATCACGGCGGTGCTCGGCGCGATCCAGGCGTCGAGGTCGTCCGAGACGACCTTGAGGCCCTCGACCGCGGACAACACGGAGATCGCCGGGGTGATCATGCTGTCGCCGAAGAACAAGGCAGCGCCGAAGATCCCCGACCCGGCGAGCACGACGGCCGCGCGTTTGCCGCGCTGGGCGCTCAGTCCTCGAGCCCGGCGTGTTCCAGGTCGAGGAGCCGCTGGATGCGCCGGCGCGTGCCGTCGGTGATCTCGCCCGCCTCGAACAACCGGGCCAGCTCGGCCGCCTCGATGTCGATCAGCTCCTGTCGCAGGGCCCGGTAGTCGATCCCGCGGACCAGGTCCGTGCCGCGCTCCTCGGTGTCGGCCCGGACGCGGTCGAGGCGGGCCTGCCAGCCCGCCCGCAGCTGGTCGACGACGAACGCCGGCGCGGACTCGGTCTCGACGAGGTGGTCCAAATGGGACAGCCCGGCTTCGGCGAGCTTGCGTCGTGCGTCGGCGTACTCGGTCTTGAGGTCGGCCGGGTCGAGCGCGATGCCCGCCCGCCGCACCAGCGGGGCGAGCGTGAAGCCCTGGACCACGAGAGTCAGCACGATCACCGCCGTTGTCAGCAGCAGCACCAAGTCGCGCCCGGGCAGCGCCGAACCGTCCAGGGTGACCACGGGCAGCGGCACCACCCCGCGCGCACCGGCCCAGGACACCACCGCGGGCACCTGCCAGGAGATCCGGCCGTCTTGCCGGCGCTGGCGCAGCGCGGACAGCACGAACACCAGCGCCAGCCGCGCCAGCACCAGTGTCGCCGCGATCGCCAGGGCTTGCAGCAGCCACCACGGACCGCCGCCGGCGACCCGGCGCACCAGTTCGGGCAGCTGCAACCCGATCAGGCCGAACACGACGCTCTCCAGCAGGAACACCACGGTCTGGGAGACCGCGCCGACCTGCAGCCGGATCCGCGCCGTCGTCAACCGCTCGGCCTGGGTCCCCAGGATCACGCTCGCCACGACGACCGCGGTCACGCCCGAGCCGCCGATCGACTCCGCCACCACGTATCCCGCGTA
Source organism: Amycolatopsis sp. NPDC051061 (assembly GCF_040682935.1). Classification (NCBI taxonomy): domain Bacteria; kingdom Bacillati; phylum Actinomycetota; class Actinomycetes; order Pseudonocardiales; family Pseudonocardiaceae; genus Amycolatopsis; species Amycolatopsis sp. NPDC051061. Next base: position 180,252 of record NZ_JBFBBZ010000014.1, on the reverse strand, counting down.
CGGCGTCACGAGGGAGATCACGGTCTCCAGCACCGGATCCTCGGTACGCCGGCGGATGAGGAACGCCCCGATCGCCGTCAGCACCCCGACCGCGACACCGCCCCCGGCGAGCACCGCGAACTCGGCCACCGTCCGGCCCCACGACGCGGCTCCGCCGGCGACCGCGAGGAACAGCGCCACCCGGAACAGCAACAGGCTGGTCGCGTCGTTGAACAGGCTCTCGGCCTGAATCAGCGCCTGCACCCGCGACGGCAACGCCAACCGCCGCGCCAGGGCCGTCACCGCGACCGGGTCGGTGCTCGCCAGCACCGCGCCGAGCACGAACGCCATGCCCACCGGCAGCGGCGTCACCGCCACCGCGATCCCGACCACCGCGGCCGCCGACAGCAGCACCAGCCCGACCGACAGCACCGCGACCGGGCGGACGACCGCGCGCAGGTCCCGCCACGGCAGCTCCTCCCCCGCGGCGAACAACAACGGGGGAAGGACGACCAGGCTGATCACGTCCGGGGTCACCTGGACCGCCGGGACACCGGGCAGCAGCCCGACGACCACGCCGACGACGACCAGCAGCGACGGCGCGGGAATGCGCAGCCGCCGCGCGAACGTGGCCACGACGGTCGCCACGACCACCAGGAACAAGACGGTTTCCACTCCGCGCACAGCTGGTCCTCCCGATCCGGATTCCGGATGCCGACCAGACTTCCCGGCGCGCCGCGCTCAGCCTACGCGAACCACCCGATCGGCGACGTCGGCAACCAGTTCGGCGTCGGCGTGGCCCGGTCGTGCGTAGTCCGCCCCGGCCGGACGCGCCCGGGCGCCGCGGCGGCGTTCCGACGCCGTCGTGTGCCGGATGCGGTTCCGGGTCCCGGGCTAGCCTGGGCCGGTGACGATCGAGCTGGTCCTGCTGCCGCGGGTCGCCCACCGGGGCCGGGAGATCACCAGCCCCCGCCTCGGTGGGCTGCTGGCCCTGCTCGCCGACGACCTGCGCACCGGCTGCGGCACCGCTCGCTTGATCGAAGGAATCTGGTCCGACCGGCAACCGGAGCACCCGGCCAAGGCGTTGCAGATCCTGGTTTCCCGCGCTCGGGCCCAGCTTGGTCCCGGAGTCATCGAAGCGACCCCGGCCGGTTACCGGCTCGCGCTGGCCGAGGACCAGGTGGACGCCTCCGCCCTGCTGCTCAGCGCCACCGCGTGCGCCCGGCTCTCCCGCGCCGGCGACCACGAAGCCGCACTCGCCCATGCCGAAGGGGGCCTCGCGCTGGGGAACGCGCTTGTGGAGACCGGAGGCGACGACCCGCTGGCCGCGCTGCGGGCGGCGCGCGCGTCGACCTGCCGGTGGCTGGTGCGCGCTCAGGCTCTCTGCCACTCGCGGCTGGGCCGGGCGGCCGAGGCGCTCGACACCCTGCTCGAACTGGCCGCCGATCGACCGCACGACGAGGAACTGCTGATCGAGCTGCTCCGCAGCGAAGCGGAGACCACCGGACCCTCCGCCGCACTCGCCCGCTACGAGGCCTACCGGCGAGCCTTGCGCGACGACCTCGGCACGGACCCCGGTCCGGCGCTGCAGGAGGCATACCAGCGGCTGCTGCAAGGCGAAACACCGCCGGCGCGACACGGCGTCGCGCAGGAACCGAACCCGCTGCTCGGCCGGGACGCGGACCTCGCCGCGGTGACCGGGCTGGTGCGCACGTCCCGGGTGACGTCGATCGTCGGCGCCGGCGGGCTCGGGAAGACCCGGCTCGCCCACACCGTCAGCCGCCGGGCGGAGCAGCGGATCGTCCACTTCGTCTCACTCGCCGGGGTTTCCGGCGATGACGACGTCCTCGCCGAGGTCGCCTCGGCGGTCGGCTCCGGCGAGACGCTCCGCGAAAGCGCCGGCCGCGACAGCGTCCTGCACGGGATCGCCAAGGCCTTCGAACCCGGCCCCGGGCTGCTCGTGCTGGACAACTGCGAGCACGTCGTCGACGGCGTCGCGGAACTGGTCCGCGCGCTTGTGGCGACGACCGCCGAGCTGCGGGTGCTGACCACCAGCCGCGCGCCGCTGGGACTGTCGTCGGAGTCGGTGTACCCGCTGCCCGAGCTGAGCCCGGAGACCGCCGCCGAGCTGTTCCGCGCCCGCGCGCGGGCGGCCCGGCCGGACGTCGAACTGCCCGAGGGCGTCATCCTCGACCTGTGCGCCCACCTCGACGGCCTGCCGCTGGCCGTCGAGCTCGCGGCGGCCCGGGTCCGCGTCATGTCCGTCACCGAGATCGCCCACCACCTCGACGACCGGTTCGCGCTGCTGCGCGGTGGGCCCCGGGACACGCCGGCGCGGCACCACACCCTGCACGCGGTCATCGACTGGAGCTGGGCCCTGCTCGAACCCCGGGGCCAGACCGCGCTGCGCGCCTTGTCGGTTTTCCCCGGCGGCTTCACCGCGGACGCGGCCCGACGGCTGCTCGGCGACGACGTCCTGGACGTGCTCGAGCACCTTGCCGGCCACTCGCTGCTCAAGGTGCAGGACACGAACACCGGAACGCGCTTCCGGATGCTCGAAACCGTGCGGGAGTTCAGCACCCGGCGCCGCGAAGAAGCCGGGGAGACCGAATCGGTCACCGACCGGTTCCTGGCCTGGGCCCGCGACTTCGGCGTCCAGCACAGCGACGCGCTCTTCGGGGACGGGCTCACCACGGCCATGGCGCGAGTGCGCGCCGAACAGGACAACCTCGTCCTGGCTCTGCGGCTCGGCCTGGATCGTCCGGACGGTGCGACGGTGGCTGCGACGTGCGCGGCGCTGGCCGGGCTGTGGACCTGCGAATCGAGCTTCACCCGCATGGCATCGCTGGCCGCTGACACCGCCTGGACGCTTTCGCACTTCCACCCGGAACCGCCGTTGGTCGAAGCGACCCGCACCGCGTCGGTGCTGTGTGCGGTGAACAGTTTCCTGTTGCAGGGCCCGAGTCCGCTGCGCGCGCTGGCGACGTTGCGGCGCCTGCCCCCGGCGCCGCCGGGCACCTTGGCCGGCGCCGCCGAGGTCGTCCTGCGCGCGGTGACCGGGGCCGATCCCGTCCGCCTGTTCGAGTTGTGCGGTAGCGGCGACGCGGTGCTCGCCGGGATGGCCAACGGCGTCGCCGGCTACCTGCTCGAGAGCGAAGACCTGCCGGGCGCGCTCGTCGCCGCGCGGCGCATGGTGGCGGCGTTCGAGGACCTCCGGTCGCCGTGGATGCTGGCCGTCGCGCACGCCCGGGTCGGGGAACTGTGCCTGCAGCTGGAACAGGGTGAAGAGGCCCGGCGGGCGCTGACCGCCGCGCTGTCGGTGCTGGACGAGCTCGGGACGTGGTCCGGCGCGGCCCGCGTCCGCGGCGCGCTGGTGTTCGCCAACCTGCTGCTCGGCGCCACCGACGAGGCGGAACACTGGCTGGACCAGGCGATGCTCAGCGGGGACGGCGACCAGGACGGGACGTCGATGGTCGACGTCGGCGTCCGCGCGGAGATCCGGCTCGCCCGCGGCGACGTCGAGGCCGGGCTGCGCCTGTGGCGCCACGCCGCCGAACGGCTGCGGGAGCGCCGAGCCGGCGACGCGGCGCCCGGCTCGGCAGCCTGGGCGTGGGAGATCCAGGCCGTCACGGTGATCGCCCACGCCCGCCACGGGCGGCTCGACCTGATCGACGACCTCGTCGCGAGCCTGCCCGCCACAGTGGCCGCCGAATCGGCTCAGCAGGCCGGTCTTTCCGTCTACGGCGCGCTTCTGCTGGCGCTGGCGACCGCAGACCTCGTCATCGGTGATCCCGAGAGGACGGTGTTCGCGGTGCGGATGAGCGCGCTCGCGGAACGGCTCCGGTTCGCCCGCGGGTTCCAGCCGACGATGTCCGGCGCCCGCGCCCGGACGGACGCCGAGCAGGCCGACGGCCCGGCCTACGCCGCAGCCGTTGCGGCCTACGCCGGACTCGACCGCGTGGGATTGCTCGAGGTCGCCCGGACGCTCCTGCGAGCGCGCGAACGGCTCAGCGCACGGGATCCCGCCTGAACAGGGCCCGCGACCAGAGGTAGCCGGCGACCGCGAACCCGCCACACCAGGCGACGGCGACCCAGGCGCTGCCGCCGACCGGGGTGCCCAGCATCAGCCCGCGCACGGTGTCGATCACCGGCGTGAACGGTTCGTTGCGGGCGAACCACCGCACCGCTCCCGACATCGAATCCGGCCGGACGAACGCGCTGCTCACGAACGGCAGCACCTGCACGACCAGGATGAACAGGTTCGCGCCCTCGGCGTTCTTCGCCAGCAACCCGACCGCGACGGCCGGCCAGGTCAGCGCGAGCGCCAGCAGGACGACCATCCCCAGCGCCGCGAACCAGCCGCCCGGCCCCGCGGCGGGCCGGAACCCGAACAGGAAGGCCACCGCGACGACCAGGACGGCGCTGACGACCGTGCGGAGCAGCGCGCCCAGGACGTGCCCGGTCAGTACCGAAACCCGGGCGATCGCCATCGTCCGGAACCGGGAGATGACCCCCTCGGTCATGTCCCGGTTGACCGCGAGCGCCGTCATCGACGCGCCGTAGCCCACGGTCATCAGCAGAATCCCGGACACCACGTAATCGATGTAGGCCCCACCTCCGACCCCCACCTGCATCGCGCCGCCGAACACGCTGACGAACAGCAGCAGGAGCAGCACCGGCATGCCCAGGGACATGATCATCATGCCGGGATAGCGGCGCAGGTGCGTGAGGTTGCGGCGCAGCATGGTCGCCGAGTCGCGCGCGGCGAAGGACAAGGTGCTCATCGGACGGATTCCTTGGTGGTCGTGAGGGCGAAGAAGACGTCGTCGAGGTCCGGCGTATGCACCGACAGGCTGCCGACCTCGACCGCCGCACCGTCCAGCCGGTCGAGCAGGGCGCGCAGCGACCGGATCCCGCCGTCGCCGGGCACCTGCAGGGTCAGCGCGGAGTCGTCCCTGGTGCCGTCGCCGAGGGCGCGTGCCGCGGCGTCGAGGTCTTCGGCGGCGGCGAACTGCAGCCGGACGTGCCCGCCGGGGACGCGGCGCTTGAGCTCGTCGGGCGTGCCTTCGGCGACCACGCGGCCGTGGTCGAGCACGGCGACCCGGCCGGCCAGCTCGTCGGCCTCGTCCAGGTACTGCGTGGTCAGGAAGACGGTGACACCACCGGCGACGAGGTCGCGGATGATCCGCCACATCGTGTGCCGGCTGCGCGGGTCGAGACCGGTGGTCGGCTCGTCGAGGAACAGGATCCGCGGCGTGCCGACGAGCGTCATCGCCAGGTCGAGCCGCCGTCGCATCCCGCCGGAGTAGGCGGAGACGAGCTTCCCGGCGGATTCGCCGAGGTCGAACCGCTCCAGCAGCTCAGCCGACTTCCGCCGGCCCTCGGCGCGTCCGATGTGGTGCAGGTCGGCCATCAGCAGCAGGTTCTCCCGGCCGGTCAGCAGGTTGTCGACCGCGGAGAACTGGCCGGTGACGCCGATCGCCGCGCGGACCCCGTCCGGGTCGGTGGCCAGGTCGTGCCCGGCGACCGACGCCTGCCCGCCGTCGGCGTGGATGAGCGTGGACAGGATCCGCACGGCGGTGGTCTTGCCCGCGCCGTTGGGCCCGAGCAGGGCGAAGATCGTGCCTTCGGCGACGGCCAGGTCGATGCCGCCGAGCACGGCTTGCCCGCCGAAGGACTTGCGCAGCCCGGTGGCCGCTATCGCGGGGGTGGTCACGGTGCTCCTCTCGCCTGTCGTGGTCTCGATGACCACGACCTGCGACGAGGGTGCGCGACCCTGGTTTCACCCCGGTTTCAGGACGACTTCCGCCTGTTCGGCCGTCGTGGTGCCCCAGACTCGGGCGAACAAGGGGGTTGCCATGCCCGAGACAGTCACGAAACCGGGACCGCGCGCTGTTGTCGCCGCCGCGCTGACGTGCCGCGCGCGAGCCGCTTGGGACGCGAGCGGTTGAGACCGCGAAGCGGATTCAGGAATTCTCGGTCCAGGCCCCTTCGGCCACGTCGAGGAAGCTTCCCTTGTCCACGACCGCGAGCGCCGAAGGCACGTCCGGGTAGACATCGAACACCGGTCGCACCCCGGCCACGCTCAAGTAGCGCTCGACGACCGGGTTCCCGCCGGTCACGATCCGCAGGCCGACCCCACGAGCGGACGCGTGGTCCTGGGTCGCCAGCAGCGTCCGGATCCCGGCCGCGCCGAGGAAAGCCAGTCCGGTCAGGTCCAGGACGAGCACCTCGGGCGCCGGCTGGGTCAACACCGCCACGACCGCGTCGACCGGTCGTTGCACGGTCGCCAGGTCGAGTTCGCCGCTCAACGCCAGAACAGGCGGATTCCGGTTGGCACGGATGACCCGGAGGCCACCCGGGGGCGAGTATTCGCCTGAAAACATCGACACCGGCACCAGTCTCCCCCCGTGCGACCCACGTGCGCGGACACGGCTCCGGGCTGAACCGCCAGGTCAACCACCTTAAAACTGATCGGCGACGGGACGCAATCGGTGACCCACTATCGGGGCTTTTCCCGATCGTGGGGATCGACGACCGCGCGGTGTACGGGTCATCGCGACGTACAGATGTTGCCGTTCACCAGGCCGAACGCCGGTCGGCCGGCGTTTGCCGCTCACGCGTGCTGGGTATTTAGCCGCGACGGTGGCGCGGAGGGGGTACACGTGGGTTCCTCCCGATCGGAACGTCTCGAAGTGATCCGGACGCTCGGCAAGCCCGGTGTCGTCGTCATCGCGCTGTACGGCGAACTCGACATGGTCACCACTCCGAAACTGACGCGCGCCACCATCCAGGTGCTGGCGGCCGAACCCCGGCCGGAGGTGCTGGTCCTGGACCTGTCGGGGCTGTCGTTCCTCTCCGTCGCCGGGGTTCGGGCGATTCACACCGCACACGATGCTGTCGGCGACACTCGCCTGCGCGTCGTCATCGGTCAACGGCGGGCCGTGTGCGAGTTCCTCCACACCATCGGCTCGGACGCGGTGCTGGACTGCTACCGCACCCGGATCGACGCGATCGCCGCGGGCACCCGCGCCGAGTTCGTAAGCCACGCGCGAGCCGCTTGGAACGAGGACTGAAGTCCCGCCCAGGTCGCCCAGGCTCGGGGTTGCCGCAGATCGTGGGGCAGCGGGAAGGTCGTCTGGGCGTGCTCCGGAACACCCGGGACATCACCACGGGCGCTGACGGCCGGGGGCGGTCACCGGCAACCGTCCTCTCGTCAAGGCAAGATCTGCGAAGAATCCGTCCACCGAGCGAGCAGGACGGTGGCATCATCCTGGAACCGGCCGTTCTGGTGCGCCGACACCGCCTTGACGAGCCTGCGGACCGTCTCCGGAGGCGGGTAGCCGGCCGCGGCCTCCCGTTCCAAGAAGTCAGCGAGCCTGTCGTCACCGAAGAACTCACCCCCGGAGTCCCGGGCTTCGGTGACCCCGTCGGTGTGGAGCACCAGCCAGTCTTCGGGCTGCAACCGCTCTTCGCCCAGGCGGAACTCACGGCTCTGCCCCAATCCGAGCGGCAGCCGCCGCCCACCCGGCAGTGGCTTGACCACGCGGCCGGCCCGCATGATCCACGGTGGCGGATGGCCCGCGTTGACGTACCTCAGCCAGCCGCTCCGCAGGTCGACCTCGGCCAGCACCGCGGTGGCGTAGGCGGCATCGCCGAAGGTCCCTTCGACCACCTCGTCGATGAGCCGGGCCTGCTCGTAAAGGCCGGCGCCGGCGTGCCGGGCCGCCCGGTACGCGGCGACCACGGTGGCCGCGATGAGGCCGCTGCGCAGGTCGTGGCCGACCGCGTCGAGGATCAGCAGCCGGGCGGTGTCCTCCGACAACGCGTAGTCGAAGGCGTCGCCGGCCACCGCGTGGCGCGGCTCTACAGCGCCGCTGACGACGAATCCGTCGACGCCCGCGGTCAGCGGCGGCAGGATCGACCAGACCAGCTCGCCGGAGACCGTCCGGGCGCGCTGGTGGCGAACGACATCGACGCTGTCGCCGTACCTCGCCATCAGCACCACGAGGTGGCCGATCAGCATGGCCAGCCAGCGGCACTGGGTCCGCAGCCCGGGGTCGTACAGGTCGTCGTGGGTGGCGACGTCGGCAGCCAGCACGCCCACCCGCTCCGCGCCGTCCAGCAGCGGCACCCACAACCGCGGTGGATCGCTCTCGGCGGGCAGGATCTCCAGCCGGCGGAACGCCCGGCCGGCCAAGGTCGTCTCCAGGTCCAGGCTGGTCGCTTCGAATGAAGTGGCCGCGGGCGGTACCAGCCGCAGGTGACGCTGCTCGTAATCGACGACGTAGACGGTAAGCCGGATGCCCAGCTCCTTCCCGGCAGCCGCCACCAAAGCGGGCAACCGTTCGGGAGGCGCGAGTTCCGCACCCTCCAGCAGGGAGGTCAACGCCGCGAGTGGCGCACCTAGCGGCACCGAATCCCGCAAGGTCCGGGTGTAGGAGGCGCGCCGGTGCCACGCCAGCTCGTCCAGCCGTTCGTTCACCGCGTGTGCCACGACGTCCCGGTCGAACCCCGGAAGATCGAGCAGTCCGTGCAGGTAGCCCTCGACCTCCAGCAATCCGTAGCTGCCGCCCAGCGCGAAGTACCGCAACCACAGCTCTTCGGGTGTCAGTTCGGCACGCGCGAAGGCGGACGCGAAAGCCGCTTGCTGCTGCCGGGCACCGTTGTCGTCCATGTCACCGCCGAGGCCGACGGGTCGCCTTGGCCAAGTCCTCGGCGGTCTCGAGCAACTCTTTGCGGCGTTGCCGCGCCGTGTTCGCCAAATGCAGGAAGGCGGTGTGCTCGTCGACGTGGTCGCGGGCCATCACGATCCCTTTCGCGACATTCACGAGGTCGCGTCCGCGCAGTGACGCTTGCAGCCGGGAACTGACCCGGCGCGCGTCCTCGAACGATTTGACGTTCGCGACGAGCACAGCGGCTTGCGTCGCGAACATCCGCAGCAGCGACTCCTCTCGCGAACCGTAGGCGCCGGTCCGGCTCGCGTAGACCTTCATCGCTCCCAGAGCGCTGTCGCCCGCCACCAAGGGCGCACTCAACGACGCTCGCAGACCGAGTGCGTATGCCCGGCGCGACCAGTCCGGCCAACGCCGGTCCTGGTTCAGGTCGTCCACCCGTACGGTCGTCCGGTCCGCCCACGCCGTCAGGCACGGACCCGCGCCGTTCTCGTATTGGATCCGGTCCGCTCGCTCGACCAGATCACCGGTGGCCGCGGTCGTCGTCCGCTTCCCAGCCGGGTCCAGGATGCTCAGCCCGGACCCGGCGCTGCCCGGAATCGTCTCCTGCGCGAGGGTCGTCACCAGCCGCAGCACGGACCCGGCGGTCTCCCCCGACAGCAACAGACCGGACATCCGCGCGAAAACCCCCGCGAGTTCGTCCAAAAGCGGTTGCTCAGTGCCCATGCGACATCACTTCCGAACCGGTCCCGGAGAATCCCTCCGGCTCGGGTACCCGGCCGATGTCCCGCTAACCGGCGGCAATCCCGCGCCGGGCCGCGGAAGGCGTCCGCCTGCTCGTCCGGTTCGTGACCGACGAACGGTTCGAAGTCCGGACCGTGATCCGGCCGTCGACTCGCTCCTCAGGCGGCACGCCGGGCGCGGTGGGCATGAGGCTGTGGACGGCAAGCGGTGCAGACGATCGTCCGTCCGAGCACGTTCCCGTCGTGGGAAATCACTCTCGCGACGTACAGCGTCTCCCAGCCGCACTGGTCGCAGGGAATGGGTTTGGCGTTGGGGCTGATGACGATCCGATTCGGCATGAGGCGGCACTCCTGGTGGGCATCGATCGCGCGGCGGCTACCCGACGGCTCCCACGACACGCCCCCATTCGCTCATGTCACCCAGACGGCCTAGAGCAGGGAACGTCGAAACGACGGGCATCCGATTGAAACGACAGCGGCAACGCCGCCCGAAACGGTGACGCATCGGGCCTGGCCCAGGTACTCACTGTGGACAATTATTCCGGCACTTGATCCACACGCCCGACGCGCAATCGAAAGCGAGCATGACTTCCGCCCGCGCAGCGGCGCGGCTCGCGCGGAAGCGAGACCGAAGCTGTCCGGTGTATCCGGCGTCGACCCGGGTATGCGGGCGCCGACCTGTTCCGGCGGCCTCGGCGAGGTGCATGTTCGATGACCGACACAGTGGCGCGTCCCCAGCCGATCCCGCACCGCCCGGCGTGGCGCGCCCCACGCGGCTCGGTGATCCTGAAAACACTCCGCACCACCGACCACAAGACGATCGGCGTGCTGTACCTCTCGACGTCGTTCGGTTTCTTCCTCATCGGTGGCCTGACCGCACTGCTCATGCGCGGCGAACTCGCCCGGCCAGGCCTGCAGTTCCTCTCCCCCGAGCAGTACAACCAGCTGTTCACCATGCACGGCACGATCATGCTGCTGCTCTACGCCACCCCCAACCTGTTCGGCTTCGCCAACTTCGTCCTGCCCCTCCAGATCGGCTCCCCGGACGTCGCCTTCCCCCGCCTCAACGCCTTCTCCTACTGGCTCTACCTCTTCGGCGGCCTGATCGTCCTCTCCGGCTACCTGACCCCGGGCGGCCCACCCGACTTCGGCTGGACCGCCTACACCCCGCTGTCCAACGCCATCCACTCCCCCGGCGTCGGCGGAGACCTGTGGATCACCGGGCTGATCGTCACCGGCCTCGGCACCATCCTCGGCGCGGTCAACATGATCACGACCGTGGTGTGCCTGCGCTGTCCCGGGATGCTCATGTGGCGCATGCCGATCTTCACCTGGAACATCCTGTTCACCTCCGTGCTGATCCTGCTCGCGTTCCCGATCCTGACCGCGGCACTGTTCGGGCTCCTCGCCGACCGGCACCTCGGCGCGCACGTCTTCGATCCCGAAAACGGCGGCGCCATCCTGTGGCAGCACCTGTTCTGGTTCTTCGGGCACCCCGAGGTCTACGTCGTCGCGCTGCCCTACTTCGGGATCGTCACCGAAATCATCCCCGTGTTCAGCCGGAAACCCCTCTTCGGCTACAAAACGATGGTGTTCGCGACGATCGCGATCACCGCGCTGTCCGTGGCGGTGTGGGCGCACCACATGTTCGCCACCGGCGCCGTGCTGCTGCCCTTCTTCTCCTTCATGACCTTCCTCATCGCCGTGCCGACCGGGATCAAGTTCTTCAACTGGATCGGCACCATGTGGAAAGGCTCGATCACGTTCGAGTCCCCGATGCTGTGGTCGATCGGGTTCCTGGTGACGTTCCTGCTCGGCGGCCTGACCGGCATCATCCTCGCCTCACCCCCGCTGGACTTCCACGTCCACGACAGCTACTTCGTCGTCGCGCACTTCCACTACGTGCTGTTCGGCACGATCGTGTTCGCGACCTTCGCGGGGATCTACTTCTGGTTCCCCAAGATCACCGGCCGGATGCTCGACGAGCGCTTGGCCAAGTGGCACTTCTGGACCACGTTCCTCGGCTTCCACACCACGTTCCTCATCCAGCACTGGCTCGGCGACGCCGGCATGCCGCGCCGCTACGCCGACTACCTCTCCAGCGACAACTTCACCTGGATGCATTCGGTGTCGACGATCGGCGCGTTCCTGCTCGGGCTCTCGGTGCTGCCGTTCATCTGGAACGTCGTCAAGAGCTACCGCTACGGCGAACCCATCAACGCCGACGACCCCTGGGGTTTCGGCAACTCCCTCGAATGGGCCACCACCAGCCCGCCGCCACGGCACAACTTCCTGGAACTGCCCCGGATCCGCTCCGAACGACCCGCGTTCGAACTGCACTACCCCCACATGATCGAACGGATGCGCGCCGAAGCGCACCTCACCAAGGGACACCCGGCAGGCAAGGCATCGCCCGCGGAGGTGGCCGCGGGCGCCCTCCAACCCGACGACCAAGGCGAGAGCCAGGATCCGCGGGGACGGTGACGCCATGACCGACCTGCCCGAGTCCGTCCGGCTCACGCCCCGGGAACGCCGTCAGCTGCGCGGGATCGAACGCGGTCTCGACGGCAGGTCCGGCACCACCGGGCGCCTGCTGCGCGCCGGCCTGGACGCCACCACCGTGGCGCTGGTGGCCGCCGGGATCTTCGTGGACCTGCCGTGGCTGTTCGCCGGCTGTGTCGCCGGCAACCTCGCCGCCTGCCTGCACCTCGACCGACAAAACAGGAGGACGACATGCTGAAGGTGACCATCGACGACCTGCGCCGCCTGCTCGGGTCTTCGCTGCCGGACCCGGTACTCGTGCTGACCGCCGGCCGCATGGAGATCGAGCCGGCCGACGGCGGAACCGCCGGTGCGAGCGACGTCATCACCCGCGCCGACCTGCGGGCGAGGGTGGATGGGGAGGACCCCACCGACGACGAGCTCGAGCTGATCGCGGCGACGCTCACCACAGCCGTCGTCCAGCGCGGCGGTTGACTCGTCGGAGAAGACCGAAAGCACCGCGGAAACCGGCCTGACCGCGCTCGGGACGTCGGCGGGCTGTGGAGAGCGACCGCCGACGTCCCTGGTGACCACGCGATGCGTGGTGGCTAGCCGAGACCCGGGCCGCGGGCCGCACGCGAACGCGCTCCGGCGCGGGCGGTGAGCAGGCCGAGCGCGATCATGCCGACGCCCAGACCCAGGTGCAGCCAGTTGTCCGCGGTGTTCACCGGCACGAAGTTGGCGTCACTGTCGTGGTCGATGAGCAGCCCGTAGAGCCAGAGCACGAGGTAGACGACGCCACCACCGATGAGGAACGTCCGCGCACCTCGTGCGGTGCGCGCCGAGGCGAGGCCGACGATCCCGAACAGCAGGTGCACGATGTTGTGCAGCACCGAAACCATGAACACGCCGAGCAGCATGGCCATCGAGTCGTGGCCGGCGAAGCTCAGCTGGTCGTAGTCCGTGGTGACGCCCGGGACGAAACCGAGCACGCCGACGAGCAGGAAGACGACGGAGACGGCCATGGCGGTCACCTGTACCGGCGTCCGGGTGCGGGTGGGACTCGTTGCTGACATGACTTTCTTTCCTTTCCTGGGGGTTCAGGGGTGCAGGACGGCGCGCAGGCAGTCGTCCTTCTTGTGCTTGAACAGGTCGTACGCGCGCGGACCGTCTTCCAGCGGCAGGCGGTGCGTGGCCAGGTGGGCCGTGGGCAGCTCACCGCGAGTCATCCGGTCGAGCAGCATCGGGACGTAGCGCTGGCCGTGCTGCTGCGAGCCGCGGATCGTGAGGCCCTTGTTGATGATCGCGCCGAGCGGGAACTTGTCGACGACGCCGGCGAACACGCCGAGGACGAACACCGTGCCGCCCTTACGGCACGAGTAGATGGCTTCCCGGACCGCGTCCGGCCGGTCGGTCTCCAGGCGAAGCTGCTGCTTGACCTGGTCGTACAGGTGGTGCGCGCCGGCGCTGTGGGCTTCCATTCCGACGGCTTCGATGCACACGTCCGGGCCACGGCCACCGGTGCGTTCACGCAGTTCGGCGCCGACGTCGGTGCTCGAGTAGTCGATCGTCTCCGAGCCGATGTGCTGCTCGGTCGCCCGCAGCCGGTAGGGGTAGCGGTCGATGGAGAACACCCGCTCGGCGCCGAGCAGCATCGCGGCCTTGGCCGCCATCTGCCCGACCGCGCCGCAACCCCACACGGCCACGGTGTCGCCGGGCTGCACGCCGCCGAGGTCGGCGCCCATCCAGCCGGTCGGCACCGAGTCGGACGCGAACAGCGCGCTGTCGTCGTCGAGGCCTTCGGGCACGGGGAACGCGCCGTAGTCGGCGAAGGGGACGCGGACGTATTCGGCGTGGCTGCCCCGGAAACCGCCCATCGCGTGGGAGTAGCCGAAGATGCCACCGGGCTCGTAGCCGAACAGCGCCGAGCCGATGCCGGGGTTGGTGTTGCTGTTGTCGCACAACGCCCACAGATCGTGCGTGCAGTACCAGCACCGGCCGCAGCCGATGAACGAGCAGACGACCACGCGGTCGCCCACCTTGTGCTTGCGCACCGCCGAGCCGACCTCGACGACCTCGCCGAGGAACTCGTGGCCGAGCACGTCCCCGGCCTCCATGGCCGGGATGTACCCGCCGATGAGGTGCAGGTCCGAGCCGCACGTAGTGGTCGCGGTGACCTTGAGGATCACGTCCTGCTCGTTGCGGATCTCCGGGTCGGGGACCTGCTCGACCGAAAGCTCGTTCACGCCCTCCCAGCACAGTGCCTTCACAGCCGTCCCTCCCCGCCGGCGCGCCGGGTGGCCAGGCGGACGAGCGCACCGCCCGGCGTGGAGTGCCCGGTGGTCGGCGCGTCCGGACGGATCACTTCGCCCGTCTCCAGCACCGACTTGATGTCCCGCAGCGCGCTGCGCACGGGTTGGCGCGGATCGCGGCCGGCCAGCCGTTTCGCGGCGCCGCTCAAGCCGGTCGGGGCCGGCTCCAGCGGTCTGGCCGCAAGCTCCGTCCCGCGGCCGCCGGGCGCCGGACGCACGCGCGTCTCGGCCTCCTCGGCGAGAGCGGCGAAGGCATCCCGCAGTCGTGGGTCGCTTTCGACCTGGTCGGGTGGCAGGTTGACGGTAACGCCGAGCCAGCGGTTCGGCTGGTCCGCGGATTTCCGCCGCGCCGCGGCAGTGCTCACCGCGATTCCCGCGACGGCGAGTGCTCCGATCGGCCACTTCATGCCGGTTCCTCGATTCGATTCGGGCAGGGTCCCGGCTGGCTTCCCGCTTCCGCCGCGAACACACATCGATCGGCCGAGCGACCTGCCGTTTGTCCGGAGGTGTGCGGGGTAGTGCGAGGCATGTCCTCGAACTCGGCGTGCACGGTCTGGCAGGTACGTCCGGTCGGCGGCTCCCGGTACCGGGTCCGGTACTGCTGCCGCGGCGGCCCGGCCGGCACGTCCGAAGCCCAGCTCGACATCCTCGTGCGAACGAATCCGGATTTCGCCGGGGAACTGCGCCGACGCTTGGCCGTATGCGAAGCGGTACCTCAATCCGGCTGAAGTGCCTCGTGCGAGTCAGACCCGATCCGGCCTCCCGCGAAAGGACCACCGATGTTCGAACCTCCTGGCGGCAACTCCCTGATGTTCGTCGGGACCGCGACGACGGTGCTCCGGCTGGGCCCGTTCACCCTGCTGACCGACCCGAACTTCCTCCACCGCGGGCAGTGGTCCTACTTCGGGCAAGGCCTGTTCTCCCGGCGGCGCACCGAACCCGCGCTGCAGCCGGCCGAACTGCCGCCGCTGACCGCGGTGGTGCTCTCCCACCTGCACGGCGACCACTTCGACCGGATCGCCTCGCGTGAGCTGCCCCGCGACGTCCCGATCCTGACCACCGAGCACGCGGCGACCCGGCTGCTCCGCCGCGGCTTCCACGCCCCGCTGCCGCTCGCGACCTGGCTGAGCGAGACCTTCACCGACGGCGAAGCCCGGGTGACGATCACGTCCGTGCCCGCGCGGCACGCCCCCGGGCTGATGCAGCGCGTCCTCCCGCCGGTGATGGGCAGCGTCGTCGAATACCACGCGGGCCCCGACGCCACTCCGCTGCGGATCTACCTCAGCGGCGACACGGTCATCCACGAAGAACTCCGCACGATCCGGGACCACTTCCCCGACCTCGACCTCGCGGTCGTGCACCTGGGCGGCACACGCGCGTTCGGCGTCCTGGTCACCCTCGATCACCGAGGCGGCGTCGACCTGCTCAACCTCCTGGAGCCGACGCGCGCCGTGCCGGTCCACTTCGACGATTACGGCCTGTTCCACTCCCCGGTGTCGAACTTCGTCGAGGAGGTCCGGGTCCGCGAGCCGGCCACCCGGGTCCACCTCCTGCAGCGGGGTGAGTTCCTGCCGCTGTGACGGCGGTCGGTTCCGGGCCGGCCCGGCGGGCGCCGATCGACGTCGCACCGTCGCCTTCGCCACAGCGGCGCCACGTTTGTCCGGACCGCCCCGCGGTATCCGGCCCTCGATCACCCAAGGAGGGCCATGTTCCCGTCAAGCTCGTCCGTGCTCTCCGCCACCGCGGGCACCGTGCGGCTGCTCGCTCGCGAAAACGCTTACACATCCCTGCGCGATCTGCCACGACTGCTTCGTCATCCGGTGTGGCGCACCGGCCGCGGAAATCGCGGTGACGGCCTCGGAGTACTGCTCGTTCCGGGCTTCTTCGCCGGCTCCCCGAGCCTCACGCTGACCCGCCGATGGCTGCGGGCCCGCGGATTCAAACCGCGAGGCGCCGACATCGGTTTCGACATCGGCTGCACCGGCGAGCTGGTCGACCGGCTCGAGGCGCAGCTCGTCGAGCACGTCCGCGACACCGGCGGCCGCGTCGTGCTGCTCGGGCACAGCCGCGGCGGCGGACTGGCCCGCCTGGCCGCCGCCCGCCGCCCGGACCTCGTGCGCGGACTGATCATGCTGGGCTCACCGGTGGTGGACCCGCTCGGCGCCCACCCGGCCGTCCTCGGCGCGGCCCGCCTGCTCGCCCGCCTCTCCGCCGTCGGGCTGCCCGGGCTGCTGACCGCGGACTGCCTCACCGGCCGCTGCCGCGACGACAACGTGGCCGGCCTCGCCGCCCCGCTGTCCCCCGCCGTGCCGGCGCTGTCGGTGTTCTCCCGCCGGGACGCGATCGTCCCGTGGCGATCGTCCCTCGACCCCTACGCCGACCACGCCGAGGTCGGCAGCACCCACCTCGGCCTGCCGGTGGATCCCGACGTGTATGCGGCGATCGAACCGGTGCTCACGACGTGGGCCGACGATGCCGGTGATCGCGAACTCGCTCAGGCGGGATAGGCCAGCACCTGCGGAGAAAGGATCTTCAGCATCGCGTTCGCCCACTTCAGCTGCCGGAGAGTCTGCGGGTGGCAGCGGCCGGCAAGTCCGGCTCCTTGACGGGCCGGCTCCTCGACGGCCTGCGCGCCTTGAGCCAGCAACTCCCAGTCGAGCGAGACACCGGCCGCCTGCGGTGCAGCCGCCGGAAAGGTGGATACCGTACGCGCGGGCGGCGTCCGCCAGAGCACGGACATGGTCCTGCGACCACCGGGCCAGATCGTGGGCGACGTGGTTTGCTCACGCAAATTTGTGCTGATGCAGACTGTGACGGGACAGTGCTCGGCGGCCTGCCACGCAAACGTGTGGTGGGTCGCCGGTGACTGACCGGTTCGTCCGGATGGGGGTGGTCCGTCAACGAGAGCCCGTCGTGGGCCGCGGGCAGGTGTGGGCGTGGATCGCGGCCGCGATGTCGGCCAGTGGGAGGACGGCGTGGACCAGGCCGGTGCTGATGGCCGCGTTGGGCATGGCGAACTGAGTGCTGCTGGGCTGGTCTTGGGCGAACACGGTGCCGCCGCAGCGCGCGATCGCGCGAGCTCCGGCTTGTCCGTCGGTGCCGTGGCCGGTGAGGACGACCGCCAGGGCCCGTGGCCCACAGGTCGCGGCCATGGTGGCCAGGAGCAGGTCGGCCGAGGGGCGAGCCGGTGGCAGGTCGCCGGACTCGATCAGGCCGACGGTGTGCGGCGACACCATCAGCAGATGCCGCCCGGGTGGCGTGGTCAGGACGGTCCCAGGGGTCAGTCGCTGACCGTCGACGGCTTGCCGGACGGGCAACGGGGTGTGGCTGTCGAGGATGTCGGCGAGGCGGCTGGGGGTGTGCGGGGCCTGGTGCAGCACGATGAGGACGGCAGCGGGCAGGTCCGCGGGCAGGTTCCGCAGCACGGAGAGCAATGCCTGCAGTCCGCCTGCTGACGCCACCAAGGCGACGACCGGAAGATCTTGGCGTGGCGCCGGCTCGACCGGGCCGGGATTCACGATGGGCCGAGCTGAGCCGTCACGGTTGCCTCCTGCGTCGGAAGGGCCACCATCGCACTTCAGGTCCGGATGCTGCAATGCGTCGCGATGCATCGCAATCCGAGCGGAGTCGCGGCGGCCCGGTGCGGTCCGCCGGAGGGGACGGGCACCGCGGTCTCCTGACACCAACCACCACTGAAGGCGGCTCACGGACCCGGCCGAGGCGAGGTGCGGGAACACACCACAAACGTGACGTCGAGCGGCATTACAGCAATCGGGTGCGCACCCCCGTCGGTCGCATCCGGGCGTACGACAGAAATTGCGCGGGTCGCGCAATTCGTGCTGACCGACGAATTCCGCGGAACTGGACAGAAGACTTCAATCACTTGCGGGGCGTAACCGAACGGCTATGGTGAGTTGACATGACCTGCGCGAGGGCTGGGAGGTCACGGTGGGAAATGGCTTCAAGGTAGCGCTCGACGAGCTGCACCGTGTCGGTGAGAGTGCCCTGCCGGCCTTGCGCGACATCATGGTCGCGCACCTTTCCGTTCTGAACGCGCACGAGGGATTGGCCGGTCCCGGAAAATTGGACACGATCGACGATTTCCAGCTGTCCTACGCCCGATTCACCGACGAGATCGCAGCCAGGCAGGAGCACGGAGCCGAGGTCGTCGACGCGACCGCGGAGGCCGCGAAAGCGATCGTCGCGCTCTATCGCCGGGCGGATGGGCAGGTCTAGGGATGGGCGATTGGACGAGCGACGACGAGGTGCGCTCCGCCGCCGATCGCGCCGCGCGCGGGCTCATCGACCTGTTCGACGATGAACAACCGGATGGCAAATGGCTCGGTTCACCGGAGGCTTACCCCGACGGCGGTGGCGCCGTGCTGCTGCGCGGCCTGCTGGACGACGCCGACCAGGTGCTCAGCCTCGACCCTCAGAAGATCATCGACGAGTTCGAGCGCATGAAGAAGGTCGGGCGGGTGCTGGACCAGGACACCTCCTCCGACATCGTCGACGCCTTCCGCAAGATCGACTATTCGGTGCAGGACTGGGAAGGGGGCGGGGCCGACGCGTTCCGGCACCAGATCTCGATGATCCAGGCGTTCCTCGGTCAGCAGACCGGTTACCTGATCAAGACCGTCGAGTCGCTGGCCGTCCTCCTGGCCGCCTCGGTGCAGGCGCGGCGGGACTACGTCGCGGTCGCCGACGCCACCGGGGCCGCGGTCGCCAAGGCGCTCGAGGGTGCTGAGCATGGCCGCCAGCCCGGCGGCGATCTCGTGATGGGTGGCCGCGGCGTTTCCGGACGTGGCGCCGGTCTCGGTCCAGCTGGTGCTGTTGCCGGCCATGACCTGGTCGACGACGACCGGAACCGGCATGGCCTGAACGCCGACGTCACCGGAAAACAGGTCGTCCGCCCAGCCGGCCGCGTCCTGCGCCGTACGAACGAGCGCGGCTCCTGCTTCCTCCGCGCCGCGGACCAAGGAATGCGCGGCGTGCCCGAGCTGATCGAAGGGAAACATCAGGAACCCGCCTTCGCCCGCAGAGTCGTGACTGTCATGTCGACGATCTGAGAGACCAGGCCGCACGCGTCCGCCGTTTCCCTTTTGCTCTCGCCCAGGGTGAGACTGACGTCGATCGAGATGCTGTCGGAGAGACCGACGCTGGCCTGGCAGAAATCGGCAGGGATCGCGCTGCCCTTGATTCCCGCGTGTGCGACGACGGGGAAGCCCTGGACGGCCGGGAGTTCCTTCCACAGCGCCGACTTCGGCTGGGTGTTGGCATACACGTCGCTGAGCCCGACGTGGGTGGTCAGCGCGTAGGAGACTCCGACCGCACCTCCGGTGTCGTGATTGGACCACGCGCACGCCGGTCCGACCTGGGCGAGGTCCTCGCGCTGACCCGTGACCTGAACACCCACGGCGGCGACGACCTGGTCCGGCGTGAGCGCGTCAATTGAGGACAGTTCTTACGGCCGGCCAAGATCACGCGATCGAGCCACCGGAAGGCGGCAGGAATCCGTGCTCCGAGAGGTCGAACCAGTTGCCCTCCGGGTCGATCGCACGGTATTCGGCGAACGGGCGGTCGCCGCCGCGGAGCACGGGGCGGGGTGCCCCCGCCTCGACCAGCCGCTCGGCCACGCCGTCGATGTCGGCGACTTCGAAGCCGAAGTGGTTGAAGCCCGCCGGGACGTCGCCGTCGAGCTTTTGCTGGATCAACGCCAGGTTGAGGTACCCGTCGGTCACGAAACGGCTTCCGTCGGGATCGGTGTGGAACAGCTCCATGCCGAACTGCTCGACGTAGAAGTCCGCCATTCGTTCGGCGTTCTGTACGACGAACGCGAGGTGGCGCAGCCGGGGGCGGGTCATGCGGTGAGTCCCTTCGGGATCATGTTGTGGAACGCGATGATCTCGGGCGCTCCGGTGTGCCGGACCACGGCTTGGGCGTGCGTGACGACGCCGGCCGGAGCGATCTCCGAGGTCACGAGCACCACCGAGACGTGCGGGCTCACCGAGCGGATCGAGTTCACCGAGGCGGACAACCGCGTCTCCCGGTACGCCGTGGCGAACAGCTCGGCATGACTCTTCTCCACGGCGTTCCGGCCGAAGAGCGTCTCACCTCGGACGTTCACGAAGTCGACGTCGGCCGCGAAGACGGACGCGAACCGCGCGGCGTCTCCCGCGGCCCAGCCGGCGGCCATCGTTTCCCACAGGGCGGAAATCCGCTCGTCGGTCACCGGTTCTCCCTCTCCATCGGCGCGTGCACGCGCAACGGCAGTGCGACACATTCCGGATCCCAAGCGGCCAGGGAATAGTAGAAACCACCGTGCTGCTTTTCCAGGTAACAGACGACGTTGAGCGGCCAGCCCGTGCTGCGGAACACGTATTCGTCCATCGGAGTCGGCCGGTCGCTGAGCCGGCACTCGCGTTCGGATTCCGGCCCCAGCCGGTGCCAGTCCGGGTGCAGGTGGATGGAGCCGAGCACGTCCAGTCCGCGTTCTTCGGCACCGCGCGCGATGCCGAGCAGGTCGGCGGGCGCGAACCACCACGCCCGGACCGGGTTCTCGTAAGCCGCACCGAATCGCGGGACGATCGCGGTCGCGAACTCCTCCCGGGCGGCGGGGTCCGTCGTGCGGACGTTGCGGCCGAACGCCACGTCCGACACGAGCACGGTCTCACCCACCACCGTGCCCAGCAGGGCCCCGAAGCACGGCCGTGGCTCGTCGGGGGTGATGTGGGCGTACTCGGCCACGGCCGCGTCGAGGAACTTCCGCAGTACGTCGTCGGAGAACAGGACGGCCGAAGCTGCTCGCGCACTCGGCGGCGCCGGACACGTGATCGTCACCCATCGCACGCTAGCGGGACAGAACCGACTTCAGCAGGTTCCACCCGATTGCATCCGGCGATAACCTTTCCGGCATGCGGTTGGAAATCCGGCACCTGGAGCTCGTGGTGGCGATCGCCGAATCCGGCAGCCTCCGCCGGGCGGCCGCACGACTGCACCTGAGCCAACCCGCGGTGACCACCCAGCTGAAGCGCATCGAAACCTTCGTCGGTGGCGCACTGTTCATCCGGTCCACCGGCGGCGTCTTCCCCACCCACACCGGAGCCGAGCTGGTCCGCGAAGCCCAGCGCCTGCTGCACCAATTCGGCGTGCTGCAACGCACAGCGCGGGTGAACGCCCAAGACGAGTCGGGTGCGCCGGTGAAAGTCGGTGGCATTCCGGCACAACAGTTCAGCTTGCTGGTCAACGCCCTCACGGCGGTCCTGCCGCGACGCGAGGTCACCAGCCGCACGATCCGCGAGACGGGAACCCTCGCCACCCTCCTGAGCTCCGGCGAGCTGGACATCGCCGTGCTGCGGCAGTTCCCGGGCTTTCCCTTGGCACCGCAGGCCGGCGTCGAACAGCGGCTGCTCCTGCGCGAACCGATCTTCATCGGGGTTTCGGCGCGGCACCCGCTCGCCGCACGCAAGGAAGCCGGCCTGGCCGACTTGGCCGGCGAAAAATGGGTGATGCCCGACGCCGACGACAGCGGGATGAACACCTGCATCGCCCGCGCTTGCACGTCCGCGGGCTTCGACCAGCGCATCGCGCACCTCACCGGCGAGGCACACGTGGCTTTCGCCCTCACCGCCGCCCGTCGCGGGATCTGCCTGCTCTACCCGATCGGCACCGTGCGCGAAGGCCTGGCCACGCTCTCGCTGGCCGGCACACCGCTGTACCGGGAACTGGTTCTCGCGTGGCGGGTGGACTCGCCGGTCGCCGCGCTGGTCCCCGAACTCTGCGCCACGATCGCGGACGGCTACCTCGCCCTCGTCGAGGAGGCCCAGTTCTACCGCGACTGGTGGCACGACGGCGGCGCGGCGTTCGCGCTTCCCCCCACGTGACCGGCAGTCGTTGTCCTGAGTGGACACGACGGACTACGGCCGGCGGTAGATCGTGATGGCGTGACCGACCTCGTCGATCGGCGTGCTGCCGTCGATCAGGGCCCGCAGTCCCTCGTCCGCCTTGACCGCGGCGGAATCCGACACCACGAGCAGACCGCGGACCCGTCCGGCCGGCACGGTGAGCGGGTCGCCGGCGTCGATGCCGTAGGCCTCCGGCACGCCGCTTCCCTTGTAGACGAGCCAGATCCGCTCGTGCGGGTAACGCTCTCCCAGGCGGTCGGCCAGCCGGCCCAGGTCCTGGCCCCAGTCGACGTTCGAGTCGTGCAGGCGCAGGTGGGTCTCCGCCGTCCCGCCGAACGCCTCGTTGGAGTAGGGCAGGTAGTACGGGAACGTCCGCAGCGAACTGGCCGCGGCGAAGACGACCAGGGCCGCCGTCGCCACCCGCGCCCATCGTCGGCGGACGGCGACCACGTCGACCACGCAGGCCGCGGCGACCGCCAGGAAGATCGGCACGAAGACCGCGTACCGGACGCCGAGGTCACGGCTGCTCTGCATGGCCGCGACCAGCAGCACGGCCGCGGGCACGAGGACGTACGGCGCGGCCCGGCGCAGCCGGGGAACCGCCACCAGCGCGACGGCGCCCGCCAGGCCGAGCGCCAGCGTGCCCAGCGGGGTCTTCACCAGCAGCGCGGCCGGCAAGTAGTACCAGAGCGGGCCTGAATAGCGCCGGCCGAACAGGAAGCCGCTCCACACCTGGTCCTCGAAGCCGAACTGGACGCGCAGCCCGTCCCGGTACGGCCGGGGCAACGGCAGCCAGTCGGCGAGCGCGCGCACGCCGTGGGCGGCGGGCAGGCCCGAGGGCGGCTCCCAGCGCAATCGCGGATCCACGACGAGGTAGGAGATCCACACGACGGCGATCGCGATCAGCACCACGCCCGCGACCGCCGCGAGGGGCTCGAGGAGCCGGGCCCGCCGGTCCGGGTTCGCGCCGCTCGCACGGCGGGCCTCCCGCACGGACAGCACGACGAGCAGCGGCAGCACCGGAACCGCGGCCAGCGCGCTCATCTTCGTGGCGAGCGCCGCGCCGAGCGCGAGGCCCGCCAGGGGGAGGTAGCGGACGGGGCGTCGCCGGGCCCGCCACAGCAGCCAGGCCGACGTCAGCAGGAAACCGGCCACCGGCACGTCGAGCGTGGCCAGCGAACCGTGCGCGATGACGTCGGGGGAAAAGGCGTACAGGGCGAGCGCCACCAGTCCGCCGGCCGGGCCGGTCAGATCGCGCGCGAACAGGAAGACGACGAGGCCGAACAGCACCGTCAGCACCATGACCGGCAGCCGCGCCGCGAGCAGCAGCCGGCTCGGATCGCCGCCTGACTCGTACAGCACGTGCCGGCCGAGCTGCGCCTGGTCGCCGGCGAAGGCCGGATCGAGGTGGACGTCGGCGAAGGCCAGTCCCGTCGCGATGATCAGCTTGCCCAGCGGCGGGTGCTCCGGGTTGTACCGCAGGCTGTGCTGCTCCAGGTAGACCACCGCCGTGCCCACGTAGACGGGCTCGTCGATCGTCGGGGACTGCTGCACGGCCGTCGCGCTCATCGCGACGGCCAGCTCGGCCAGGAGCGCGACCACGACGAGCGCGAACGCCCACCGCCGGCCGCGCCGCGAGACCTGGCCGACGGTCACGGCCGGCAGATCGCTAACCGAGCCGCGGCCGCTTCGCCGGCGGGCCCGTCGGGGACGCCGGCGGCGTGTGGACCGGCGGCGGGCCCGGATTGGTCGGGGTCGTCGGCGCGTGCGGGATCGGGGTGCCGCCCGGCGAGATGGGCCCCGAACCCGGCGGCACGCCGTTCGGCGCCTGCGGGTAGGACGGCCACGGACCGCCGCTGTGGTTCGGCGCGGCCGGGTTGGTGTAGGTCGGGTGCGAGCCGCGGTCGGGGCGCGGCGGGATGTACTTGTCCTCGTGCGCGCCGGTGCCCGACGAGCTCTTCCCGTACTCGACCTGGCCGTAGCTGCTGCTCTGCCGGTTGTAGGTCTTGTTGTCGTCGATGGGCAGCTTGTGCCCGGTCTCGTTGAAGTAGGTGCCCGCCGCCTTGTTGTGCCCCATGATCGCGTCCTTCTTGGGAACGATCTGGTCCGGCGTACCGTCCTGGTGGTAGGTCTGGAACTGGCCGTGCTTCTTCATCCACGTGTTCTGGTCGGCGGTTTTGAGGCCGGGCGGCATCTGGTGCTTGTTGACCATGGCGTTTTCGAACATCGGCCGGATGTTCGAGTGCGTCCAGTCGGGGTTGGCCATCCCGGCCGCCGGCCGGTTCTTCTTGTTCCTGTTCGGCCCCGCGGGCGCCGACTCCTTGTACCAGCCGCCACCCGGGGACTGGCTGTACTTCCCCCCGCCCGGCGACTGCTTCATGGGGCTGGGCCCGACGTTCGTGTCGATCGTCAGGTTGGGCCTGGTGTTGCCGCAGGACTGCGGGGCGAGGCCCAGCGGGTCGATCTGCCCGAACGGGTTGTCCACGTAGGCGTAGGGATTGGGCCCCGGCGCCAGGCCGAGCGGGTCGGGGCTGAGGTAGCGCGCGGTCACCGGGTCGTAGTAGCGCTGGGCGTTGTAGTGCAGCCCGGTCTCGGCGTCGAAGTACTGCCCGGGGAACCGCAACGGGGTCGCCACCGGGGAACCCCCGCCGTCGGCGGCGCCGTACACGCTCGTGCGAGCACACCACGTGATCCGGCCGTGGTCGTCGACCAGCTCCGCGGGACTGCCCACGAGGTCGGCGACGATGGCGTCGAACCGGGTGTCCACCCACGCCTGGCCGGGCCGGGCCAGGCGGCCGCGCTGCGCGAGCGGGCGGTAGTCGCCGGGCTCGTAGTCCCACACCGTGGCCTGGACGCCGTCGGGGGTGTGCCGGGCCTCCTCGACCAGCAGCTGCCCGTCCCAGGTGAAGTCGACGCGTTCGAGCGGGGTCCGGCCGTCGGCGGCCAGGTGCTCCTTGGCGACGCGGCGGCCCAGCGCGTCGTAGGTGTAGCGCCAGCTGCTGCCGTCCGGAACCGTCGCCGCGACGAGCCGGTCGTCGCCGTCCCAGCCGAACCGCCACGTCAGCCTGGCACCGCCGGGCATCGTGCGTTCCCGCAGCACCACCCGCCCGCGCCGGTCGTGCCCGTAGCGCGTCCCGCCGGCGGCGGTGACGAGCGGGCCGACGAACGTCCGGCGGCCCACCAGGTCCGGCTCGGCCGTGGGCCACGACGCGTCCGTGACGTTCCCGGCTTCGTCGTAGCGGTAGGACTCCGGTCCGTGCGGCGAGCGCACCTCGGTGATCCGGCCGAGCGGGTCGAGGGTGAACTCGCGCGGGCCGCTCGCCTGGTCGAGCAGCGAGACCAGCTCACCGTCGGCCCGGTAGCGGTAGGACCGGTGCTGGCGGGTCGCCTGGGCACCGTCGGAGATCGCCTGGGACGCCAGCAGCGAGTTCGCGGTCCACGTCTGCGTCAGGGTGGCGCCGGTGCCGAGGGTGCGGCGCACCTCACGGCCCGCGGCGTCGTGGGTGAACAGCAGCTCCCGGCCGGCGATCCGGGCGGCGGCCGGCAGCCCGGCGGGGTCGTACTCCCACGCGCTTTCCGCGCCGGAGGGGGTGAGCCGGCGGACCCGGCGGCCCTCGGCGTCGTAGGCGGACCGGACCGTGCGGCCGTTGACCGTCTCGGCGAGGACGCGGCCCACCGCGTCCCGCTCGTAGCTGACCCGCGTGGTGCCGTCGTCGGCCGACAGCAGCTGCCCGGTGGCGCTGACCTCGAACCGGGTGGTGCGGTTCCCGTCGACCTGCTCGACCAGGTGACCGGCCAGGTCGTAGCGGAACGTCGTGCGCTGCCCGTCCGGGCGGACGCGCTCGACGAGCTGGCCGGCCGCGTCGTAGCCGAACGTCGTCACGCCGCCGGCGAAGTCGGTTTCGCGGACCAGGTTCCCGGCCGCGTCCCGCTCGTAGCGCCACACCCGGCCCTGCTGGTCGGTCACCGTTTCCACCCGCAGCTCGCCGTCGTAGCGGACCGAGATCCGGTCGCCGTTCGGGAGGATCTGCCCGGTCACCTGGTCGAAACCGCCGTATTCGTAACGGGTTACGCCGCCGGCCGCGCTGGTGTGCATCCGGTGGTTGCCCTCGCCGTCCAGCACCCACCGGTCCTGGCTGCCGTCGGGGTTCTGGTGCCAGGCGAGGTTCCCGTCGACGGAGTAGGCGACGCGCTCCACCCCGCCGACCGGGTCGGCGATCGCGACGATCCGCCCGAACTCGTCCCGTTCGTACCGGGTGACGGCGCCGCGCTGATCGGTCACCTCGACCGGCAGGCCGGCCGCGTCGTTGACGAGGGTCGCCGTGGCCCCGGTCGCGTCCGTGACCGCGACGACGACCCCGCGGTCGTCGTGGCGGTACCGCGTGGTCGCGCCGTCCGCGCCCACGACCGTGACGAGGTTGCCCCGCTCGTCGAACTCGTTGCGCGTCACGACGCCGGGTGCGTCGTGCACCGTCACCGATCGCCCGTCCGCGGTTCGTTCCCAGGTGCGTTCCGTGCCGTCCGGGCGGGTCTCGGCGACGAGGTTGCCGAGCTCGTCGTAGCGGTAGCGGGTGGCGCGGCCCAGCGGGTCCGTCGAGCTCAGCAGCCGGCCGCGCGCGTCCCACTCGGAGAGCGTCGCGTGCCCGAGGGGGTCGACCTCGCGGACCACCTGGCCGGCTTCGTCGTAGTGGAACTCCCAGGTGTGGCCGAGCGCGTCGGTGGACCGGGTGACGCGGTTCTCCGGGTCGTACTCGAGCACGCAGTCCAGGAACCCGCCCGAGCCTTCGGTGCGGACGACGCGGCCGGCCTGGTCGTAGTGGTAGCGGAACCACTCGTCGTTGCGGTCGGTCCAGCCCACGATGCGCCCCGCGCCGTCGTAGGCGTAGGTCATCGGCTGTCCCGACGGATTCGTGACCGAGACCAGGTTCCGGCCCTCGTAGCCGTAGCGGACCAGCTCGACCTCGCCGTCGCCGGTGACCGCGAACAACGCGGTGACCAGCCCGTCGTGGGTCTCGAAGCGGACGCGGTGCCCGGCGGTGTGCCGGATCTCCAGCGGCCGGCCGTCGTCGGCGCGCACGATCTCGAAGGCGTTGTCGTTGCGGTCGGTCACCGAGGTCAGCAAGGCCCGCCCGCTGCCCGGCGCGAAGTAGAGCAGCCGGCCCAGCTCCTGGTCGTCGACCAGGTAGCCGCCGTCCGGCGCGCGCTTCAGCGGGCGGCGCGGACCGCTTTCGGCGACGACCCAGTCGTCCGTGCCCGGCGTGGGGTAGCGCAGCAGGGTGCCGTCCTCGGCGGCGAAGCTGACCCCGGTCTCGTCGGCCTCGATCCGCTGGTCCACAGTGGACACCCAGCCGCCGCCGAGGAAGAGACCCGCGCGGTAGCCGGAGAAGTGCGTCCGCCGGAACACCAGGGGCAGCGCCGCGAGGAAGGAGGCGTCCACCTCCTCCATCACCATCTGCCCGGTCGAGACGGCGACCGGGTCGGTGACGCAGACCTCGTTGCCGATCGAGCGGTTGTTCTCGCCCTGGCCGCGGATCCCCTGCGGCTTGGTGTCGTCGGGGTTGCCCCGGGAGCCGGTGCCGTTGCCGCCCGGCTGGTTCCCGCCACCGCCCGGGCCCTTGTCGTGAGCGCCGGCGGGGCCGGTCGAGTCGCCGTTGCCCGGGGAGCCCTTGCCCCCGCCCTTGTCCCCCGCGGTGTCGGTGGAGTCGCCCTTGTGGCCGCCCGGGGTGCCCCCGCCGTGGTCACCGGCGGTGCTGGTGGAGTCGCCGCCCTTGCCCTTGGGCCCGTCGAGGCCCTTGGGGCTGCCGTTGATGTCGGCGTGCTTCGGCACCGGCGCGGCCTTGCCGGGCTTGATGTTCTTCAACGCCTTGCCCGCGTCGTCGAACAGCGTCCCGGCCCGCTTGAGCAGCGGCATCAGCGCCTTGAGCGCCTTGACCAGCTTGGTGGTGAGCCCGCTGATCTTCGACGCCGTCTTCGCGACCGCCGCCACCACCTGCGGCACGACCCAGGTCAGCCCGATGCCGAGGGTGAACACCACCTGCAGCGCCCACGAGATCAGGTGCCCGATCAGTTCGGCGATGATGTCGCGCACGAGGGCCCGGACCGCCGCGACGACCTCGCCGGCGGTCTTCACGCCGCTGGCCGCGCCTTCGCAGCCCTTCTGCGCGCTCGCGATCAGCGTCGAGGTGTCTTCGGCGCGCTGGCGGTAGGCGTCGGCCGCCGGGCCGCTCCACCCGCCGAGGTCGGCCTTGACCAGGTCCACCAGCTCGGTGGACACGCTTTCCAGCTCCTTGGCGACGTTCGTCCAGGTCGCCGACTGCGCGGAGATCTCGTCGGCGTTGCCGGTCAGCGCGTTGAGGGCTTCCTTGAGCGGGCCGACGTGCTCGATCAGCCACCCGACACCGGCGGCGAGGATGGCGCCGAACGGGTCCATCGCCATCGACAGCGCGTCGAGCGCGGTACCCACCGCACCCATCGCCACGGACGCCCAGTCGCCGCTCTCGATCGCCGACTTCAGGTCGGAGGCGCTCTCCAGCAGCGACACCCCGGAAACAGCCGTCGTCGAATCCTTCACCGGTGCAACCAGTGGATTGCTCACCGCGCAGGCCCCCCTACCGCAGAGTCGAGTACCACCTCGCCGAAGCCGTCGACACTAGCGAACCCGGAACCCCGGCCGCACGAACCCTGCCCTTCCGGTCAGCCGGGACGGAACGAAAACGCACGGCGATCTCCGCCGGTCATCGACGTCTTCGACCTGGCCACCAGGGCGGCCCCTTCCCCGACCGGGCCTCCATGACCTACAGTCCCGGAGGACTGGGAGCGCTCCCAACGGACTGGATCGACGACGCGACGAGGGACCTCGATGCGATCAGGCACGCGCCCGGGCAGCGGGCCGGCCGGCTCGGCATCGGCTTCCCGCTCGCTTCGCCGATCCCGGCCGGGGGCCGCCGTGAGGCCGCCCGCCGACGTGCCCCCAGTCGACAAGGAGAAAACGCATGCGAAGCAGGACAGTGGCAGCCGGTGTCCTCGCCGCGCTCGCCGCGAGCGGCGTCGTCATCACCACCACCTGGGCCAGTACCCAGGCCGCCGGATCGGCGTACTACGTCGACCCCGGCACCAACGCGGCCGAGTGGGTCGCGGCGAACCCCGGTGACTCCCGGACCGCGGTCATCCGCGACCGCATCGCCGCGGTACCGCAAGCGCGGTGGTTCACCACCACGAACACCTCGGCGGTGCGCGGCGAAGTGGACGCCTACGTCGGCGCCGCGGCCGCGGCGGGGACGATCCCGATCATGGTGGTCTACGACATCCCCAACCGCGACTGCGGCGGCGCGAGCGGCGGCGGCGCCCCGTCCCACGACGCGTACCGGGCGTGGGTCGACCAGGTCGCGGCGGGCCTCGCGGGCCGGCCCGCCGCCATCGTCCTCGAACCCGACGTGCTCGCGCTCATGACGAACTGCCAGAGCGGCGACCAGCAGAGCCAGACCACCGCGTCGATCGCCTACGCGGGCAAACGGCTCAAAGCGGGCTCGGCGCAGGCGAAGGTGTACTTCGACATCGGGCACTCCGCCTGGCTTTCCCCCGGCGACGCCGCGGCCCGGCTGCGGGCCGCCGACGTCTCGAACAGCGCCGACGGCATCTCCACCAACGTGTCCAACTACCGCGCGACCGCCGACGAGGTCGCCTACGACAAGGCGGTCCTCGGCCAAGTCGGCGACGGGCGGCTGCAAGCGGTGATCGACACGAGCCGCAACGGCAACGGGCCGCTGGGCAGCGAGTGGTGCGACCCCGCCGGCCGCGCGATCGGCACGCCGAGCACCGGCCAGACCGGCGACAGCCGGATCGCCGCCTTCCTCTGGATCAAGCCGCCGGGCGAGGCCGACGGCTGCCTCGCCACGGCCGGCCAGTTCGTGCCCCAGCGCGCCTACGACCTCGCCGTCGCGGCCGGCCCGGTCCCGACGACGACGCCCGCGACCAGCACGACGCCCACCACGCCCACCACGCCCACCACGCCGAGCACGCCGAGCACGCCCACGACCACGACACCGGTGCCCGGCGGCTGCAAGGTCACGCACCGCGTGGTGAGCTCCTGGGCGACCGGGTACACGGGCGAGATCGTCGTCCAGAACCTCGCCGGGTCCATCGACCACTGGACGCTCACCTTCTCGGCTCCCGCGGTCACCGTCAGCCAGGGCTGGAACGGAACCTGGACCGACACGGGTGACACCGTCACCGTCGAAAGCACGCCGTGGAACGGCGCCCTCGCCACGGGCGGAACGGCCACGATCGGGTACAACGCGAGCTACACCGGCGGCACACCACCGTTCCGGTCACCGGCCCTGAACGGGACGTCCTGCTCCTGATCGCCCCGGCGGTCCGCCGGGGCGGGGCGCACACCCCCGTCCCGGCGGACGGCGTCAGCTCGCCCGGGCGCCCGACTTGGCCTGGACCACGGTCACCGCGGTGAGGCGGTTGTCCACCGCGTGGCTGTCACCGTCGTACCGGCCGTCGATGTTCGCCACCACCTCGAACTCCGCCTGGCCCGCCGCCGCGTCGGCCGCGGTGCAGGTGTAGGCGAACGGGAAGTCCACCCGGCCACCGGCGGGCACCCACTGGGTCAGCGTGCCCACCTCCTGGTAGTAGCCGCTCTCGGCCTTCCTGCGCAGCGAGACGGCGACCGTCTCGCCGTAACGGTTGTTCACCACCGACACCTTGACCGGCTTGGTCTGGCCCACGCGCGCCTGGGCCGGCAGGGACAGCCCCGTCAGGGTCACGTCGTGCGTCTCGACGTGCAGCACCTGGGAACCGGTGCCGGAACGGCCGTCGTCGGTCGTCGCGCTGATCTCCAGGCGGTAGTCGCCGTCGGCGGCGTACCGGTGCGTCACCGAGGCGTTCGAGGTGAGCCGGACCGACGTGCCGTCGCCGAACTTCAGCTCACCGCCGACCAGCGCACGGCCGAGGTGGTCACCCGCGTTGGGCGACATCGGGATGTCGTCGAACACCGACGGGGTGCCGGACTGGAGGTACACGTTGGGCGTCAACGCCGGCGCGGTCGTCAGGCGGATGTCGTACCAGGACGCGCCTTCGGCATCGTCGGCCACCCGGATCCAGTACTGCTGCCCCGCGGTGGCGGTGAACACGACCCTCTTGCCGGAGTCCGGCGCCGCCTTGCAGTCCACTTCGGACAGTTCCGCGCGCGTGTCACCCCGGTACACGGCGACCGACGGCGACCAGCGCGAGCGCGCCTCCACGCTGATCGGCCGGGTGCGGTCCGGGGTGTAGCGGTACCAGACGGAGTGGTCCGCACCGCCGTCGCAGCTCGGCGCCGCTTCGCCCGGCTCGGTCGTGGACCGCGTCAGGTCGCCCGAGAACGTCCCGGGCAACGTGGCCGGCGCGGCCGCCGCGAAGTCGTCGTTGGGCTCCCTCGGGACGGTGGCGAGATCCAGCGTGGCCGTTTGGCCCGCGCCGGAATACTGCTTGAACAGCATGATGTGGTACGTCTGCCCGGCGGTGACCGGGAACGTCACCGACGGGCCGTTGTTCCACTCCGCGCAGGCGCCGGGGACCTGGTTCAGTGCCCCGCGTTCGCCGGTGTACACGGCGATGAACGGCAGCTGGCCGGCCCCCGACGGCAGCGCCCGGACGAACCCGTCGGCGGCCGCGGTGTAGTCGTACCACACGCTCGAGGCGATCCAGGAGTAGCACGAGGTCGGGTCGTCGGCGGCCGCGGTGCCTTCCCCGAAGTCCTGGGTCGCCCGGAAGGGCAGGGCGGTGACGGTGGTGGCGATGTCGAAGTCGTCGTTCGACGGCGCTTCGGCGTGTGCGGTGGCCGGCGCCACCAACGCGGCCGCGACGGCGAGGCCGGCGACCAGCAGGCGCCGGAAAGCGTGGTGCTTCATCTTGTTTCCCCCTGGGTTCAGACGGCGACGACGCGCGAGCCGCGCGGCTTCACGTTCGTGGCGATGGAGATCACTTCGTTGTCCACCGGCCGGGCATCCGTCACCGGGTAGTCCAGCTTCAGCTCGGCGCGGAAGGAGACCTTGCCCAGCGCCGCGTCGTCGGGGCCGAAGGTGTAGGAGAACGGGAACTTCACCGTGCGGGTGGGCCGCGCGGGCACCTCGATGGTGAGCCGGCCGACCTCCCGCCAGTACGTCCCGTCGTGCTTGGACAGCACGACGGTCGCCGTTTCGGTGTACCGCGTGTTGGACACGTCGACCGAGATCGGCTTGCTGTCGCCTTCCCGGGCGGCGGAGGGCACGGTGAACTTGGTGATCCCGACGTCGTGCGTGGTCACCACGACCTCGGTCGTCTTGGTGGCCGTCCGGCCGTCCGGCGACGTCGCGCGCAGGGTGGCGGTGTACGTGCCGTCCTTGGCGTAGCGGTGCGAAACGGGCTCGGTGCCGGCCGGTGCCGTGGCGCCGTCCCCGAAGTCCCAGGCCACGGTCATCGGCTTGTCGATGTCGTTCCACGACTCGGCGGAGAACCCGACGGTGTCGTAGACCGTCGGGTACGACGGCGACTGGTAGATCGACGGGTCCAGCGCCGGGGCGTCGTCGAGGGTCAGCGTGACGGGCTCGCGGTTGTCGCTCGGCCCGGTGACGCGGACGTAGTAGGTCGTGCCGGTGGCGGCCCGGAACGCGGTCTGCCGTCCGTAGGAGTCCGACACGCAGGCGACCTGCTTCAGCTCCGGCAGGCTCGCGCCGGTGTACACCGAGACGCCCCCGCCGTATCCGACGGTGCGCGCGGTGACCGACTTCGCGGGCCCGGAGTTCGTGTAGGCGTACCAGACCGAAGGCACGAGGTTGCCTTCGTACTGACAGCTCGCCTCGGGGTCGTCGGCCTCGTAGGAGGCGACCGAGAAGTCCGGCTGCGCGGAGAACGGCAGCGCGGGCACGGGCTGCGCGGCGGCGAAGTCGTCGTTGGCCGCGCGCGCGACGGAGTCCAGGGCGAACGAGAGCGCGCCACCCGGGGCGTCGTAGCCGGAGATCATGAACGAGTACGTCGTGCCGGCGGTCGCCCGGAACGTGGTGGTCGCGTCCGTCCCGCTGTCGCAGGTGATGCCGCGCAGGGCGCCGCGGGTGCCTGTGTGGACCGCCAGGATCATCGACCGGTCACTGCCCGCGGTGCTGGCGCGCAGGTACCCGTCCGCGGTGGCGGTGTAGCTGAACCAGGTGCTGCCCCGGACGTCGTAGGGCTGGCACCAGTTCGGGTCGTCGGGGGCCTGGGTGGCCTCACCGGTGTCCAGCTGCGCGGCGAACGGCAGGGCGGTGACGGCCGCCGCCTGGTCGAAGTCGTCGTTGGACGGTGGCGCCGCGTGCGCGACGCCCGGCACGAGCAGCGCGAAGACGGCGGTGAGCGCGGTGGCCAAGGCGATCCGGCCGCGCGACCGCGAAGACAGCAGCACGAGTCATCCCCCCAGATGTGTTCCGTCCCCACGCACGCGGTGGGGATCCCCGCCGGGCACATCGACGGCTCCCGGCCCGATGTGACCGATCCGGCGGGAATTACGCCGGATGTCGCAACCGCGCTACGGAGAGTGGGCCTGCCTCGGCGACGACAGTGTCCGGTTCCGGCCAGTGACCGCTTTTCGCCGCGGCACCAAGGAAACCCCGGGTGGCGTATTTTCGGCCGGCTTCGCGCCTCCGCCAGGCAAGGAAGTCAGGTGAGGGGGCTCGAATGAAATCACTCTGGAGCGCGGCGGCGTTGATCCTCGTTCTTGTGGCGGGGTGCGACGGGACGTCCGCTCCCGGCGACGACCGGGCACGCCGGGGGAAACGGCTTCGGCACCAGTCGAATCTCCCGGAGAACCGGAGGGTTCCGCTGTCCGGCCACCGGACCCGCCCGGGACGCTGGGCAGTCCGATCAAGTACGACAGCACCCAGCTCGGGGGCGGTGACCGGCCGGCCGGCGAAGTCCGGGACTCGGTTCTCCTGGACCTGGACGGAAGAACCGAGGGCCTGGGCTGCCCACGGCCGCGGTGCGGGGTCACCGTCGTGATCAGGGGCAGCGAAACCGCCTGCGCCAAGGCGATCAACCCACCCCAGGAAGTCCCCCGCGGCGGGGTCGTCAAGATCAGCACCGGTTCGTGCCCGAAGACCGAGGAGCCGCCGGCGGAGGAGGAAAGCACGTCCACAACGCCCACACCGTAGGAAGAACACTCGACTCCCGGGAACCAGCGTGCCCGATCGCAGAGCCCTCGCCGCGCGCCGCGGGGTGACCCGAACCGGCCTGCGGCGGCCCGATACCGGCGCCGCCAAGCGAGCCGGATCCGGGGCGTCGCAGGCGCTCAAGGTCATCGTGTCCGTGGCGGCGAACCTGGCGCTGTCCACCGCGTTGCTGTACTTCTTCGGACTCCTGTACACACAAAAGTTCTTCGACTATTTCCGGGTGCACTACACCGTGCTCGACCAGACCACGGAAGAGATCCTGGCCCGCGGCGCCTTCGGGCTGCACCTACCCATCGGAGCCGCGGCGGGCGCCGGGCTCGCTCTGTTCGGCTTGACCCGGCTCGCGCGTTTCCTGCTGCCGGACCGAGTCTGGGCCACCGTGCTGCGCATCGGTACCCCGGTCGCGATGGTCGCGGGCCTGGCGCTCGTCGGCACCACGGTTCCCGTCGTGCTCGACTCGGCACTGCTCGACGACCACCCCGGGCTGCCGGGGCTCGCGCTCGCGGTCGGCGTGGTGCTCACGGTGGTCGGCTGGCGCCGGCTGGTTCCCGGCCGGCACGTCCCGGCGTTCCTGGTCGCGGAATGGATCGTCACCTACGTGCTGGTGGCGTTCGGGCTCTTCTGGGCGGTCTCCGACTACTCGGCCGAGGTCGGGGTCGCCGAGGCGTTCGCCGCCGCTTCCCGGATTCCGGCGCTGCCGGCGGTGACCCTCTACAGCGCGCAGAGCCTCAACCTCGAGGCCGCCGGTGTGCGGCAAGTCGTGTGCGGGCAGGCGGACGCCGCGTACAAGTACCGGTATTCGGGGCTCAAGCTGTTGCTGCAGTCGGGCGGGCAGTACGTGTTCCTACCCGCGAACTGGCAGGTGTCGAGCGGTGTGTCGTTCGTGCTCCCGCGCTCGGACTCGCTGCGGTTGGAATTCTCGCCGGCCCGGAGCAAGCCGAGCGGAACCTGCTGACGCCACCCGGCTAACGGACGACCTCGCTCAAGCAGCGCCTGATGTCTTCGAGGTGGTGCGTGACCTCGTGAGCGGCTTGGCGGACCAGCCACCGGGCCGTGCGGTGTTCCCCCGCGAGCCGGGTGACCGTGCGCTCGTGGTCCGGCGGGGTCAGCCGCTCGATCTCGTCGCCGAGGCCGGCGGCGCAGGCCGCGAGTTCGTCGCGCAGTCCGTCGAGGGAGCGGTCGTTGTAGCGAAACCGGCGTGCGCGCAGGTCGTTGAGCATCGGCTCGAGGACGGGCCGGTCCTCGGTGCGGGCGCGGTGCAGCCGGATCGTGTAGGTGACGCAGACATCGCGCAGGTGGAAGAGGTACTCCTGCGCCGACCAGCGGTCCGGCCCCGGCCGGCGCCGGAGGTCCCGCGGCGGCGCGTGCCCGACCACAGCACCCACCGCACCGGGCAAGGACCCGATGATCGCGCGGGCGGTCTCGATCGTGAGCGTGGGATAGGCGATCCCGCACTCGGCGCAGGTGTGGTCCTCCCCGGCCAGCGGCGGGACACCCCGCGGGCCGGGTGCCGGCTCATCGGGCACGGTCACCATGGTCGCCGACCGGCGGGCCGGAGGGCAACCGCTCCCGGTCGCGCCGGCGTATCGTCCCGGCGATGACACGAGTGCTGGTCATCGGTCTCGACCCCGCCGAGTTGGACGGCTGGGACCCCGGACCGGTCCAGGCGGCGATCGTTCGCGGCCGGGCCCGGTTCGACGAGCACGGCATCTCGGCCGACTACTGCCTGGTGTCCCTCGACGAGCGTCCGGCGCAAGCCGTCGCCGAAGCGTTGACCGGCCACGATTACGCCTGTGTGGTGATCGGCGGCGGCATCCGCACCCACGAGCCGTTGCTCGAACTCTTCGAGCAGGTGGTCAACCTGGTCCGGCAGCACGCGCCCGCGGCGGCCATCGCCTTCACCACCAGCCCCGAGGACTGCGTCGACGCGGCGCTGCGCCGGATGCCCTAGCCGCTCTGGTCAAACCGGCCGCCGTCGGCGAGGATCCAGCGATGCCCGGCTTACGAGGATTCGCACTGGTTGCCCGGATCGGGCTCACCTGTTACGCGCTGGTCCACCTGATCGTCGCGTGGCTGGCCACCCAGGTCGCCCTCGGCGACAACGAGAAGGCCGACAAGGCCGGGGCGCTGCAGGTCGTCGCCACCGGGGGCGGGGCTTGGCTGCTCTGGCTGGTCGCGGCCGGAACCGGGGTGCTCGCGCTGTGGCAGCTGACCGAGACGATCACCGGCCATCGGCACCTCCCCCCGCGAAGACGCTGGGTGCGGCGGGTCACCAGCGGGATCGAAGTCGTCCTGTACGGGCTCGTCGCCTACAGCGCGGGCAAGACCGCGACGGGCGCCTCCGGCAAGGCGGGATCCGTGGTCGCCACGGTGCTGGGCGAGCCGTGGGGAGCCGCGGCGGTCTCCTCGGCCGGCGCGATCGTGATCCTCGTCGCGGCGTTCCTCGCCTACCGCGGAATCCGCAAGAAGTTCGTGCAGGACCTCGACTTCCACGGCGCGTCCCGCGGGCTGCGACGCTCCATCGAGCGGCTCGGCCAGGTCGGCTGGTGCGCGGTGGCGGTGGCGTACGGAACCGTCGGGGCGATGTTCGTCCTGGCCGCCGTCCGTTACGACCCCGCGAAGGCCGCGGGCCTGGATCCGGCGCTCAAGACCCTCGCGGTGCAGCCGTATGGACAGGCGCTGCTGCTGGCACTGGCCGCGGGCATCGCGCTCTTCGGCGTGTTCGTCCTCCTGGAGGCCCGGTTCCGCCGGATCTGACCCGCCACGGCCGCCCTTCCGCTTCAGCGGCAGGGTTCCTGGTGCGCCAGGCCGCAGGAAACCCTGGCCCACACCGTCTTGCCGTCCCGCGCCACGCCGTCGCGGGAGCCCCAAGCCGTCGCCAGGTTGTCGACCAGGTACAGGCCTCGCCCTCCGAAGCCCGTTCCCGCGGACGCCCGGAGGCGGGGCGGGGCCAGGGAGTTGTCCTCCACCCCGATCGTCACCTCGCACGGATCCGCGCGGTGGGTCAACCGCAGCCGGCGCGCGCCGCCCGCGTGCTCGTACGCGTTCTGGACCAGCTCGTTCAGCACCAGCAGGGCGTCCTCGCGGTGCGGCTCGCCCAGGTCGCCCAGCCGGCGGGCCGCCCAGCGGCGGACCGTGGCCAGGTCGGACGAGCCCGTTCCGTGGAGGTCGAACAGCTCCGGGTCGACGTCGTCGGGCTGAGCGGTCATTCGCCCGGCAGGGCTTCGGCCAGGTCGGCGACGACGGGAATGAGCTCGTCCAGCCCGGTGATGCTCAACGCGCGCTTGACGGCGTACTGACGGGTGACGACCTTGACGCTCACGCCGCGTTCGCGGCTGCGGCGGTAGAGCCCGGCGAGGACGGTCAGCCCGGCGGAGTCGATGAACCGGACCTCGCTCAGGTCGACGACGACGAGTTCGGCCACCGTGGTGTCCACGGCCTCCGAGGCGAGCTCGCGGCGGAGCTCGGCCGCCGTGCCCGCGTCGATCTCCCCGGCCACCTCGACCACGTGGGCCGCACCGGCCCGCCGGTGGGAGATGCGCAGGACGACCGGATCGCCCTTGTCCACTGCTTCGGCCCCTTTCCGTGGCGCGCCGCCGACCCCGCTCAGCGTACGGGCCGGGTCACGCCGCCGCGCAGGGGATCGGGCCCGCGCGGACCGGGAACCCGGGGGCGGCGGGCCGCCAGGCTAAAGTTCGCGGACGTACCGCGAAGGCGAGGAGGGCTCTGCATGACTGTGGGTCAGGGGCAGCTGTCGGATTTGCTGCGTGAGCACCGCGACAGCCTGATCGAGCGCTGGGCCGAGCTGGCCGGCGCCGGCCTGCGCGGGCGCATGACGACCACGGAACTGCAACGCGACCTGGGCGAGCTGTTCACGACCCTGCTCCCGGTCGCGGACGAGTCCGCCGCCGGTCTCGACGGTGACCGGCACCGCGAGCTCCGGGCGTTCCTGGCCGATCTCTCCCGCAACCGGGCGCGCCAGGGCTTCAGCCCCGCCGAAACCGCGTCCAGCGTCTTCGCGCTGAAGCAGGCCGTCTTCGAACTCACCGAAGGCAGCGAGGACCCGGCGGTGTTCCGTCGGCTCATGGCCTTCTCCGGGCTGCTCGACGGGCTCGGCCTCTGGACGTTCGAGACGTACGCGGCCGCGCGCGAGGAGATCATCCGGGAGCAGTCCGAGCAGCTGCTCGAGCTGACCACCCCGGTCGTGAAGCTGTGGGAAGGCGTGCTCGCCGTGCCCCTGGTCGGCACCCTGGACTCGGCGCGCACCCAGGTCGTGATGGAGAAGCTGCTCGAGAGCCTCGTCGAGACGAGCTCCCAGCACGCGATCATCGACATCACCGGCGTCCTCGCCGTCGACACCCAGGTGGCGCAGCACCTGCTCAAGACCGTCGTCGCGGCGCGGCTGATGGGCGCCGAGTGCACCATCTCGGGCATCCGTCCCCAGATCGCCCAGACGATCGTCGCGCTCGGGATCGAGTTCGGCGACATCACCACCAAGGCGACGCTCTCCGACGCCCTGCGCCACGCCCTCCGCTTCGAGGGCGTGGAGCTCGTGCAGGGCGAGACGAGGCGCCCCTGATGGAGCGGATCCCGATTCTGAAGATCGGTGACATCCTCCTGGTCTCGATCCAGATCGACCTCGAGGACCAGAGCGTCCTCACGCTGCAGGAAGACCTCGCGGAGAAGATCAGCGCGACCGGCGCGACCGGGGTGATCATCGACATCTCCGCGGTGGAGATCGTCGACTCCTTCATCGGCCGGATGTTCGCGACGATCGCGTCCCTGTCGCGGCTGTTCGACGCCGACACGGTGGTGGTCGGCATGCGGCCGGCCGTCGCGATCACGCTCGTCGAGCTCGGCCTGACGCTCGGCGATGTCCGCACGGCACTGAACCTGGACAAGGGCATGGAGATCCTGCGGGGGCTCCGGGCGGCCCGGAGATGACCTCCGCCGGCGTGGTGGCGGAGATTCCCATCGTCACGGACTCCGACGTGGTCCGTGTCCGCCAGTCGGTCCGGTCCCTCGCCCAGCAGATCAAGCTTTCGCTCGTCGACCAGACCAAGCTCGTCACGGCGACCAGTGAGCTCGCCCGCAACACCCTCGTCTACGGCCGGGGCGGCCTCGCCCGGATCGAGGTCGTCGGGGACGGCCGCCGCTCCGGCGTCAAGGCCGTCTTCCACGACGACGGCCCCGGCATCCCCGATACCGACCTCGCGCTGGCCGACGGCTGGAGCAGCGGCAAGGGCCTCGGCCTCGGCCTGAGCGGGGCCCGCCGGCTCGTGGACGAGTTCACCCTGGACACCGTGGTGGGCCGGGGTACCGAAGTGACCGTGGTCAAGTGGTCGCGATGACCGTCGCGGACTGCCTGCCGGTGACCGAGGACGTCGCCTGGGTACCCGTCGACGATCCCTCGGCCGCCGGCCGGGCGCGCCGGCTCGCCGCCGGCCTGGCCGAGCGGCTGGGCTTCACGGAGAAGCGGATTGCCGAGGTCGGGATCGTCGTCACGGAACTGGCCACGAACCTGGACCGGCACGCGCGGCACGGCACGCTCCTGGTCCGCTCGGTCCGCGCGACCACCCACGCCGCGGTGGAGATCGTCGCCGCCGACCGCGGCCCCGGCATCGGCGAT
Organism: Amycolatopsis sp. NPDC051061; assembly: GCF_040682935.1. Classification (NCBI taxonomy): domain Bacteria; kingdom Bacillati; phylum Actinomycetota; class Actinomycetes; order Pseudonocardiales; family Pseudonocardiaceae; genus Amycolatopsis; species Amycolatopsis sp. NPDC051061. Next base: position 140,365 of record NZ_JBFBBZ010000014.1, on the reverse strand, counting down.
CCGGCCGCGGCGATCGAGGACGGCCACTCCACCGCGGGCACCCTCGGGGTCGGGCTCGGCGCGGTGCACCGGCTCTCCGACGCGGTGACGGTGTTCTCCGAGCCGGGCCGCGGCACGGTCGTCACCGCCCGGTTCCAGCAGGCCGGGGCGGACCTGGCCGACACCGACGCGGCCGGGATGACCCGGCCGATCACCGGCGAGGAAGTCTGCGGCGACGCCTACGCGGTGATGCGGGCGAACGGCCGCCTGCGGCTGATGATGTGCGACGGCTCCGGGCACGGCCCGCTGGCGGCCAGCGCGGCGCGGGAAGCCGTGCGGGTCTTCTGCGAGCGGCCGGCCGAAGAACCACCGGAACAGGTGATCGCCGCGATCCACGCGGCGCTGCGGAGCAGCCGGGGCGGCGCCGTCGCCGTCGCCGACCTGGCACCGGCCGAACGGCGAGTCCGCTTCGCCGGCCTGGGCAACATCGCCGCCTCCGTCGTCCTCGACGACCGGAAGCAGGGCATGATCTCGGTGCCCGGGATCGCGGGCTACCAGGCCCGGACGATCCGCGCCTTCGACCACGAGCTGCCCGCCGGCGCCGCGGTGGTGCTGCACAGCGACGGGCTCACCGAGAAGTGGCGCCCCGGCCAGTGGACCGCCCTGTTCGAGAGCACCCCGCTCGTGATCGCCACCGCCCTGGTGCGTGACGCCGGCGTCCGCAACGACGACGCGAGCGTCCTCGTCGGCAAGCCGCGGCCATGACTCCCCGGCGCAGCGCGAACGAGCTGATGCGGATGACGCTGGCCGCCGAACCCGGCGTCTTCGCGATGCGGCAGTACGGCCGGGAAGCGGCCAAGGCGATCGGCCTCGACCCGCAGGACCAGATCCGCGTGGCCACCGCGCTGAGCGACGTCGGCCGCGACCTGGTGCGCAGCGGCACCGAGGCGACGGTCAGCTTCGGGCTGACTTCGACGTCGGTCCCCCGCTTGTCCATCGAGATCACCTGGCTGGGTCCGCCCGCCGACGACGTCCTGGACGTGAGCCGTGACACCATGGCCCGGCTGATGGACGAGGTCGCCGCCACCCACGAGTCCGGCCGCGCCACCATGACCATGACGAAGGGCTCGACGGCAGGTTCAGCGCCCATGATCATTTCTCTCGACGCCCTGCGCGAACGGCTCGCCGGAGACCGGGCCGCCGGCCCGCTCGACGAGCTGCGCGCCCAGAACCAGGAGCTGCTCACCGCGCTCGACGACCTGGAAAGCAACCGGCAGGAACTGCTGCGGCTCAACGAAGAGCTCGAAGAGACCAACCAGGGCGTCGTCGCGCTGTACAAGGAACTCTCCGAAGAGCTCGAAGAGACCAACCGCGGCGTGGTGGCGCTCTACGCGGAGATCAACGAGAAGACGACGCAGCTGGCCGCCGTCAACGAAGCCAAGACGCGCTTCTGGTCGAACATCAGCCACGAGCTCCGCTCGCCGGTGAACTCGATCGTCGGCCTCGCGCGCATGCTCGGCGCCGCGGGATCCGAACCGCTCTCCGGCGATCAACAGCGCCAGGTCCGGCTGATCAACGACTCCGGGGAAACCCTGCTCGCCCTCGTCAACGAGCTGCTCGACACCGCCAAGGCCGAATCCGGCCGGCTGATCCCGCAGCCGACGCCCGTCGACCTCCGCGCCGTGCTCCTCCACCTGCACGGCGTGCTGCGGTCCACCGTGCCGGCCGGGGTCGAGCTCCGCATCGGCGACACCGAGGTCGACACGCTCGTCACCGACGAGACCATGCTCGTGCGCATCCTCCGCAACCTGCTCTCCAACGCCATCAAGTTCACCGAGCGCGGCTCGGTGGGCCTCGCGGTCACCGCGGCCGGCGACGAGCACGTCCGCTTCACCGTCACCGACACCGGCATCGGCATCCCGGCCGAGCAGCTCGACCGCGTCTTCGAAGAGTTCCACCAGGTCCGGAACAAGCTGCAGGCGAAGACGTCGGGCACCGGGCTCGGACTGTCCTATGCGCGGAAGCTGGCCGAGATCCTCGGCGGCGAGCTCGACCTGACCAGCGAGGTCGACCGGGGCACCACCGCGGAGCTGCGGTTGCCCGCCCGGCCTCGCGGGGACGACATCACCGCGCTCGGCAGCGTGCTCGTCGTCGACGACGACCCGGTGTTCCGCGAAGAGTTCACCCGCCGCATCGCCGAGCTCTCCCCCGAGGTCCGGGTGGCCGGCGACGGCCGGGAAGCGCTGGAGACGCTGGCCGGGTTCCGGCCCGACGTGGTCTTCCTCGACCTGGCCATGGCCGGCATGAACGGCCGGGAGGTCCTCGCCGTGCTCCGCGCGAAGCCGGAGCTCTGCGACCTGCCCGTCGTCGTGGTCACCTCCGCCGTCCCCGGCGGCATGGACCTCACCGCGGCCGGGCTGCGCGCCGCGTTGCTGCTCAAGTCGCAGATCTCCGCCGAGACCGTCAAGCTCGCGGTCGGAGAAGCGTTCACTGTAGTGCGGAGGACGTGACATGCCGGACCCGGCCGCAACCATCCTGATCGTCGACGACATGGAAGCCAGCCGCTACCTGGCCAGTAGCTGGCTTCGCCGCAACGGCTACCGCGTCGTCGAAGCGGGCACCGGCGGTGCCGGGCTCGCGGCGGTCGCCGAGCACCGGCCGGACCTCGTCCTGCTCGACGTCAACCTCCCCGACATCAGCGGGCTCGAGGTGTGCGAGCGGATCAAGGCCGACCCGGCGACCTCCGCCATCCCGGTGATCCACATGTCCGCCACCGCCATCGAGACCGACGACCGGACGCACGGGCTCAACCGCGGCGCCGACGGCTACCTCATCGAACCGGTGGACCCGGCCGAACTGATCGCGGTGGTCGAATCGGCGCTGCGCTACCACCGCGCCCGCGCCGTGGCCGAGCGGCTGGCCCACCGGCTCACGAAGCTCACCGAAGCCACGCTCGCCATCAACTCCGCGACGACGTTCGATGGCTTCCTCGCCGCGGTCGCCGCGGGCGCGTCGGCGATCTTCGCGGCCCCGGCGACCGCGCTGGCGACGACACCGCAGGGCGCGGTGCGCACCGCGAGCGCCGCCGAGGACCTCCGGCAGGCCGCCGGCCCCGAGCCGGCCGTGCTCGACAAGCTGACCGCGTCCCTGCTGCAGCCCCACCTGCGCACCACCGTCAGCGGCGGGCACGAGCTCGCGTGGCGGCCCGGACGCAGCTCCACGATCGTGCTGGCCCGGGCGAAACCCGGCGCCGACGTCGTGTGCGTCGCGGTCGACGACGAAGTGGCGGCCACCGACCAGGACCGGGACGTCCTGATCCAGCTGGGCCAGGTGAGCGCCCTGGCGGCCGACGCCCTGCGCACCCTGTCGCGGGAGCACGACCTGGCCGTCGCGCTGCAGCGGAGCTTCCTGCCGCGCCGGCTCCCGGGCCGCCGGGAGCTGCCGATGGCGGCGCGCTACCTCCCGGCGTCCCGGCACGCCGAGATCGGTGGCGACTTCTACGAAGTGACCGAGCTCGACGGTCGCCTGCTGATCGCGGTGGGCGACGTCTCGGGCCACTCGCTGGAGGCCGCGCTGGTGATGGGCGAAGTGCGGCACGCGTTGCGCGCCTACGCCGTCGAAGGCCACGGCCTGGTGGACATCCTCGACCGCCTCGACGCGGTGGTGAGCCGGTTCCACCCCGAAGGCCTCACGACCGCGTGCCTCCTGCTCGTGGATCCCGCGACCGGCACGACGGAAGTGGCCTGCGCCGGCCACATCCCGCCGCTCCTGGCCGACGCGTCCGGGAAACGTTTCCTCGAGATCCGCGGGCCGCTGCTCGGCGTCGGGCTCCCCCGCCCCCCGGCGACGAAGATCGAGCTCCCGGTCGGGACCCTCGTGCTCCTGATCACCGACGGGCTCATCGAGCGGTCCGGCACGGACCTCGACGCCGGGATGGCCGCCCTCGCCGGGGCCGTCGCGCACGACGACGACCTCGAGGCCCTGTGCGACAAGCTGCTCGACGAATTCGGCCGCGACCCCCAGGACGACATCGCCCTCCTCGCCTTCCGGCGCGAGGCCTGAACGGCCGCCGGGTCAGGAGATCCAGACCGTCTTGGCGTTGACGAAACTCCGCTGGCCGAACGTCGCGAGCTCGCGCCCGTAGCCGGAGTTTTTCGTGCCGCCGAAGGGCACTTCCGGCGTGGACTGGGTGAACTCGTTGATGTACATCATCCCGGTCTCGACCTCGGTCACGAACCGGTCCTGCTCGGCCGGGTCGGTGGTCCACGCGCTGCCGCCGAGCCCGAACGGGGAGTCGTTGGCGATCCGGATCGCGTCGTCGACGTCCGCGGCCCGCCACACCAACGCCACCGGCCCGAAGAACTCCTCGCGGTGGCCGGGCGAGCCGTCGGGGATGTCGGTCAGCACGGTCGGCGGGTAGTAGCTGCCGGGCCCGTCGAGGGGCTCACCGCCGGTCAGGAGCCGGGCACCGGCCTCGACGGTGCCGGTCACCTGCTTGTGCAGCGTCTCGACGGCGTCGGCCGAAGAGAGCGGGCCGAGGTCGGTGTCGTCCTTCATCGGGTCGCCGACGGTCAGCGCCGCCATCCGTTCGGTGAGCAGGCGGGTGAACTCCTCGGCGACGTCGGCGTGGACGATGAACCGCTTGGCGTTGATGCAGGACTGGCCGTTGTTGAGCGTCCGGGAGTTCACGCCGGCTTCGACGGCCTTGCCGAGGTCGGCGGAAGGCATGACGACGAACGCGTCGCTGCCGCCGAGCTCCAGCACGCTCGTCTTGACGTTCCGGCCCGCGGCCGCGCCGACCTCGCGGCCGGCCGGTTCGCTGCCGGTCAGCGTCACCGCGCGGATCCGCTCGTCGCCGATCAGGTCCTCGATCGCCGACGACGGCACGAGCAAGGTCTGGAACACGCCTTCGGGAAAGCCCGCGCGGCGCAGGACGTCTTCGATCGCCAGGGCCACCTGCGGCACGTTGGACGCGTGCTTCAGCAGCCCGGTGTTCCCGGCCATCAACGCCGGCGCGGCGAACCGGAACACCTGCCAGTACGGGAAGTTCCACGGCATCACGGCCAGCACCGGCCCGAGCGGTTCGTAGCGGGTGAAGACGCGCGCGCCCTGCACCGGCCACGGCTCGTCGGCGAGCATGTCCGCGCCGCGGTCGGCGTACCACCGGCACCCGGCGGCAGACTTCTTCACCTCGGCGATCGCGGCGGCGTGGGTCTTGCCCATTTCGAGCGTCGCGAGGCGGCCCAGCTCGTCGGCCTCGTCCTCGAGGATGTCCGCGGCGCGGCGCAGCAGCCCCGCGCGTTCAGCGAAGGAAGTCTTGCGATAGCTCGAAAAGGCTTCCGCGGCGCGCCGCAGCTTGTCCTCGATCCCGTCCGCGGTGAGCGGGTCGAACTCCCGGACCCGCTCTCCCGTCGCCGGGTTCACCGTCGCGATGGCCACCGGACACTCCATCCGTCGTCGAAGCGTTTCCCGGTCCGCGTACCCGGCCCGGGCTCGCGGAAACCCCGGTGGGCGCGGTGGCGCGTCGAACCGCCGGCACCCGCCAGGCCGCGACGACTTCGCCGGGACCCTGGGCCGCCCCCGGGACATGGGTAATTCTCGCGATCGCGGGTAAACCGGATACGGGACGAACGGCGTACGCGGCTGCGGCACGCCGTCGAAAAGGAGAAACGCACGGTGCAAGTGACCTGGACAGGCGCCGACGAGGACGGCTGGCGGGTGCTGGACGTGACCGGCGCCGACCGCACCCGCCTGCGGGCCGCCCGGCGCTGGGCCAAGACCGTCCTGGCCACGCTCACCGAGCCTCAGCTGGTCGACACGCTGATGGTCGTCGGCGAGCTGCTCGAGAACGCCTACGTGCACGCCGGCGGCCCGCGCCAGCTGCGCATCCACCACGTGCCCGAGCCGTGCGAGGTGACCGTGGCCGTCGCCGACACCGGAGCGGGTGAACCTCGGCTGCGCACGCCCGGCCGCGGGGGCGGCCTCGGCCTGCAGCTCGTCGACCGGCTGTGCGTCACGTGGGGCGTGAGCCGCCACGACGAGGGAAAGCTCGTGTGGGGACGCCTCGACTGCGAGGCGTCCGACGCGGCGTGACCGCGGGCCTAGCGTTCGGTCAGCAGCGGAATCGCGGCCAGCCAGGCCAGCGCCTCGCGGGTGTCCCGGTGCACCGGCAGGACCCGGTCCAGCCCGAGCACGGCGATCGGCCGCAGCAGCGCCCGGCTCCGGCCGGCGACCGCGAACGGCACCCGGTGCAGGACCGCGTCGGCGGTGGCGTCCACCAGGATCGTCAGCACGCGCGCCGCGCAGAACGTCACGGCCGAGGCGTCGACCACCAGCGCCGCCGGCCGCCGCCGGATTTCCCGGTCCAGCAGCGCCGCGAGGTCGTCGGTGACGGCGAGGTCGAGGTCTCCCGCCGCCACGACGACCGTCGCTTCGGCGGTCGTGCGCACCTCGAGGGAGCCGGACGGCTCGGGTGCCGAGGGGTACCGCGGCGGCGGAACCACGGGAGCCTCCTCAACGACGAAATCGTGCGACCGGACCGGTCCCACACCAAGTCGCGGGTCGCGGTGCGACGGCCTTCGGACCGAACCACCGCGTGCCAACCGTACACGGATCCGCCTGTTCCGCCGATCGGCACGAGCGCGGGCCTTCCGTCAGGTCACCGGTTCTTCCCTCGCGCCGAGCAGGGCCGGGATGGCGGCGTGGCCGTTGGACAGGAACGACGGGACGGTGGCCAGCTCCGCCGGGTCCACGGCCAGCCGGAGCCCGGGGAACCGGGCGAACAGCGCGGGCAGCGCGATGGCGGCTTCGAGGCGGGCCAGCGGAGCGCCCATGCAGAAGTGCACCCCGTGCCCGAAGGCCAGGTGCTGCTTGTCTTCGCGGGACAGGTCGAACTCGCCTGCCGTGTCGCCGTGCTCGGCCGGATCGCGGCCCGCCGCCGCGTAGGCCGCGAGGATGGCTTCCCCCTCGCCGATGATCGTGCCGTCGTCCAGGGCGATGTCCTCGACCGCGTACCGCAACGGCAGGTACGGGACGGGAGCCTGCCAGCGCAACGTTTCCTCGATGACCGCGGCCCAGGTGTGGTCCCCGCGCAGGACGCCGGCGAGCTGTCCGGGATGGGTCAGCAGGGCGGTGACGGCGTGGTCGAGCAGGTTGACGGTGGTTTCGTGGCCCGCCGTGAGCATGAGGATGAGGGTGTCGACCAGCTCGTCGGCGTCGAGCCGCGAAGCGTCTTCGGCCCGCGCGGTGATCAGGGCGCTGGTGAGGTCGTTCCCGGGGTTCGCGGTCTTGTCGGCGACCAGGCCGCGCATGATCTCGTACAGCTCCAGCGCGTTCTCCTGCGCCCGGGCGCCGGTGACCGTGGTGTCGAAGACGGTGTCCACGACCGAGCGCAGCGCGGCCCGGCGGTCGGCCGGCACGCCGAAGAGGCGGCAGATCACCTCGACCGGGAGCGGGTAGGCGAACTCCTCGCGCAGGTCGACCGGCCCGCCGCCCGCGCGCTCGAGCCGGTCGAGCAGCTCGGTGGTGATCTGTTCGACGACCGGCCGCATGGCCTCCACCTGGCGCGGGGTGAAAGCCTTGGACACCAAGCTCCGCAGCCTCCGGTGGTCGGCGCCGTAGGTGGTGAACATGTTCCGCACCGACACCCAGATCAGCAGGGGCCAGTCTTCGCCGATCCGCCCTTCGCGCCACGCGGTCCAGTGCGCGCGGGGGTCCTTCGACACGCGGGGGTCGGTGAGGAGCATGCGCAGGGTGGCCGCGTCCGCGACCGCCCACGCCGGGACGCCGCCGGGCAGCTCCACGAGCCGGGCCGGGCCTTCGGAACGCAGGAGCCGTCCCTCTTCGTGCACGTCCTTGCCGTTCGTGTCGAGCCGCACGACGCTGCCGCTGGTCATCTGTTTCCCTCCCACAGCCGGAACAGTACGAGGCCGGTGCCGGAACCGGCCTGCCCCGACCGTAGGCCGTTCTTCCGCAGTTACCAGCAGCACACGGAATTCCGTCACGGCAAGGTAAGAACCTTCAGCCCGGCTGGAAGAACGCGAGCAATCGCCGGGCGGCGTCCGGTGCCATCAGCAATTCCTGCATCTTCGCCGACATCCGGGCGGCCGCGCCGGCGCGTTCGAACATTTCGCCTTCGTATTCCGCGACGGCGGCGGGGAAATCGCCCGGGTGGGCGGCCAGCGCGAGACCGAGCAGGGCGCCGTCGAGCAGCGCCATGTTCGCGCCCTCCCCGACCGGGGGCATCAGGTGCGCGGCGTCGCCCACCAGCGTGACGTCCGGGGCCGACGGCCAGGTCAGGCCGGCCGGGAGCGTGGTGATCGACCGGGGCACGACCGTGTCGTCGCCGGCCGCGATCAGCGCGGTGAACCGCGGGTCCCAGCCGGGGAGCAGGTCGATCAGCCGTGCCCGGGCGGCCGCCGGGTCGTCGAACGGGATCCCGCTGGTGGCGAACCAGTCCTCGGCGGTGTTGTAGAAGTTGACGCCGATGCGGACGCGGCCGTCGCCGTTGCGCTGCGCCGCCAGCGACTTCCCGTCGCCGAACACCCAGTAGTTGCCGCGCCCCACCATCGCCGCGAGGTCGGGGTGGGTGCGGTCGATGTCGGGAATGCCGAGTTCGACGACGTTCTGGCCGAGGTGCGCCGGGCGGGCGTCGGTGAGCAGCGCGCGGACCCGGGACTGCGCGCCGTCCGCGCCGACCAGGAGGTCGTACGGCGCACTGCGGCCATCACCACGGTGCTCGTCCGAACTGTGCTCATACGAAAAATGCACCACGCCGTCGCCGGCGGATTCGAACGCGTGCCCCCAGCGCACCGTGTCGGCGGGGAGCGAATCCAGCAGCAGGTCGCGCAGATCGGCGCGGTCGACCTCGGGGCGCAAGGACGGGGCGTCGTCCGGCGTGTCCTCCTGGAGCAGCAGGGTGCCGTCCGGCTCGAGCAGCCGCATGTCCTGACCTTCGGGCCGGGCGATCGCGTGGAACTGCTCGATCAAGCCGGCTTCGCGCAGTGCCCGTTGCCCGGAGTGGATGTCGAGCATGCCGCCTTGGCCGCGAGCATCGCGCGAGGCTTCCCGCTCGTACACGACGGCGTCGATGCCCTTCACGTGCAGCACCCGGGCGAGGGCCAGGCCGCCCATCCCGGCGCCGATGATGGCGATCGTCATGACTCCCCCTTCGATACAGTGTATTTTCCAATACACTGTATCGCAGGATGCGATGTACTGTCACCCGCATGCTGGTGTGGGAACGGCCGGAGCCGCCGGAACGACCGGTCCCGGCCCCGTTGAGCCGGGAAGGGATCGTGCGGACGGCGATCCGGCTGGCCGACGCGAACGGCCTGGAAGCGGTGTCGCTGCGGAAGGTCGCCGCGGCGCTGGACGTCGGGCCGATGCGCCTGTACGGCTACATCGCCACCAAGGAGGAGCTGCTCGATCTGATGGTCGACGCGGTGTACGCCGAGATCCGGCCGGCCGGCGACGGCTGGCGGGAGGTGCTGACCTCCGTCGCCGAACTGACCCGGCGTGCCGCGCACCGGCACGAATGGCTCGCCGACCTGATCGGCGGGCGGCCGCAGCTCGGGCCGAACGCGCTGGCCCGGGGCGAAGCCGTGCTGTCCGCGCTGCGCGACCTCGACGTGGACATCGTCATGCCGGTGGTCAGCGCGGTCGACTCGTTCGTGATCGGCACGGTGCGCCGGGAGATCGCCGAGCGGCGTGCCGAGCGAGCCTCCGGGATGGACCAGCGGCAGTGGCAGCGCGCCTTCGGGCCGTACCTGGAGCGGACCTTCGCGACCGGCCGGTACCCCGCGCTGGCCACGGTCGTCCGCGACGCCGCCCACCTGGACGCCGGCCAGACCTTCCGGACCGGCCTCGGCTTCCTCCTCGACGGCATCGGCGCCGGCATCCCGGCCTGAACGGACGTCAGCCGCGGAGGCGGGCGAAGAACTCGTCGAGCTGACCGAGCTGCCGCCGCGGGGTGGCCTCCCGCGGCGAGAGGACGCCGAGGATCTGCAGGCCCATGAGCATCGAGAGCAGCTCGTCCACGACGGCGTCGACGTTCGGCGGCTCGCCGATCTCGCCGTCGGCCGCCGCCTCCGCCAGGCGGACGCCCATCTCCGCCCGCCAGCGGTTCACGAAGCCCGCGTGCAGCTCGGCCTTTTCGGGGGAGTTCAGCGCCTGCTGCCAGAAGGTGATCGCCAGCCGCGCCTCGGTGCGGCGTTCGTCGTCCAGCGGCATGATCTCCAGGCACAGCGTCCGGAGCCCGGCCAGGCCGCGGCGCTGCCCGTCCGCCTCGTCGGCGCGGGCGTTCGTCGCCTCGAAGATGTGCCGGAAGGCGGCCGTGAGGACGGCGTCCTTGTTCGGGAAGTAGTAGAGCAGCGCCCCGTTGGCGAACCCGGCCGCTTCGGCGATCCGCCGGGTGGTCACCGACTGGATGCCTTCTTCGGCGACGAGCCGCCACACCACCGCGATGATCTCCCGGCGGCGCGCGTCGTGATCGACGACCTTGGGCACGAAGGCTCTCTTTCCGGCGGCGGCTCGTCCGCCCAGCCTAGGCCGTGACCCAGCCGTGACTCCCGGCCCTCTTTATTTTGTACAAGCGTTCAGTATAGTTGCGGCACGCGCTCAAGGAGGACGCCGATGCCTCAGCATCCGCTCGCCCCGGTGACGGCCGAAGAGATCCGGACCGTCCGCGAAACCGCCGAGCAGGCGGGACTGGTCGCCGAAAGCACCCGGTTCGTCTACGTCGGGCTCGAAGAACCCCCGAAAGCCGACGTGCTTGCCGGCCGCGCGGGCCGCCGGTTCCGCGCGCTGCTGCTGGACCTGGCGACCCAGACCTCGCGGGACGTCGTCGTCGACGTCGTGGCCGCGGAAGTCGTGTCCGCCACCGAGCTCGACACCGCGACCACCGGTCAGCTCCCGGTGCTGGACGAGGAGTTCGAGCTCGTGGAACGGGTCCTCGCCACCGACGAACGCTGGCTCGCCGCGCTCGAAGCCCGCGGGCTGGCCGTCGACCACGTCCGCGTGGCCCCGCTTTCGGCCGGCGTCTACGCCGACGAGTACCCGGACGAAGCCGGGCGGCGGATCCTGCGCGGCCTGGCTTTCCTGCAGGAGAAGGAAACCGACTCGGCATGGGCCCACCCGATCGACGGGCTGGTCGCCTACGTCGACACGATGAACCGGGTCGTCGACCAGGTCATCGACAGCGGTCCCGTGCCGGTCCCCCGCGAATCCGGCGACTACGACGACCCGGCGGTCAGCGGTCCCCTTCGCACCACGCAGAAACCGATCGAGATCACCCAGCCCGAGGGGTCGAGCCTCCACCTCGACGGCAACCTCCTCACGTGGGAGAAGTGGTCGCTGCGCGTCGGGTTCGACGCCCGGGAAGGCCTGGTCCTGCACCAGATCGGCTTCGACGAGGGCGACGGCGTGCGCCCGATCGTCCACCGCGCTTCGATCGCCGAGATGGTGGTGCCCTACGCCGACCCGGCGCCGGTGCGGTCGTGGCAGAACTACTTCGACACCGGCGAGTACCTCGTCGGCCGGTACGCGAACGCGCTCGAGCTCGGGTGCGACTGCCTCGGCGAGATCTCCTACCTGGACGCGGTGATCGCCGACGAACGGGGTGAGCCGAAGACGCTCCCCAACGCCGTCTGCATCCACGAAGAGGACTTCGGGATCCTCTGGAAGCACACGGATCTGTGGTCCGGGTCCGCCCAGACCCGGCGTCAGCGCCGGCTGGTGGTGTCGTTCTTCACCACCGTCGGCAATTACGACTACGGCTTCTACTGGTACTTCTCCCTCGACGGCACGATCGCCTTCGAAGCCAAGGCGACCGGCGTCGTGTTCACCTCGGCCCACGACGGCGGCGACTACCCGTACGCGGCGCAGATCGCGCCCGGGCTCGGCGCGCCGCTGCACCAGCACCTGTTCAGCGCGCGGCTCGACATGACCGTCGACGGCGTCCGCAACCGCGTCGAGGAGATCGACGTCGAACGCGTGCCGATCGGGCCGGACAACCCACGCGGCAACGCTTTCACCACGCGGCGGACCGTTCTCGAGACGGAGTCCGAAGCCCAGCGCGACGCCGATCCCGGCCGCAACCGGACGTGGCACATCGTCAACCCCGGCCGCGAGAACCGCCTCGGCCGGCCGGTCGGCTACGCCCTCGTCCCCGAAGGGCTGCCGACCCTGCTCGCCGACCCGCGGTCGTCCATCGCGCGCCGCGCCGCGTTCGCCACGAAACACCTGTGGGTGACGCGTTACGACCCGGCCGAACGGTACTCGGCGGGCGACTTCGTCAACCAGCACGCCGGCGGCGCCGGGCTCCCGGCTTACGCGGCCCAGGACCGCTCGCTGGCCGGCGAGGACGTCGTCCTCTGGCACACGTTCGGCCTGACGCACGTGCCGCGCCCCGAGGACTGGCCGATCATGCCGGTCGACCACACGGGCTTCACCCTCGAGCCGGTGGGGTTCTTCGACCGCAACCCGACGCTGGACGTGCCGCCGGCCGCGGGCGCGCACTGCCACCGGTGACCGGCGCGGCGCCCGGGCTCAGCTGAGCGGGTAGTGGATCATCTCCACGCCGCCGTCGGCGTAGTTCGGCACGTCCGCGGCGACGGCCTTGCCGGCTTCGGAGCCCAGCGCCGCCGCCATGGTTTCGGCCGATTCGAAGTCGGCGTGGAAGACGGCGAAGTACTTGCGATCCCCCGCGAGGGAGGCGACGTCGAAGGAGTACTGCGACCGCAGGAGACCGGGCAGCTTCGCCGCCAAGGGCAGATGAGTGCCGACGTAGTAGTCCCGGAAGTGGGCCTCGTCGGCGGGCGGCGGGTAGAGCACGGTGAGCCGGTGCATGGAGTTCCTTTCGGCGGCGGTCTCCCCCAGCGTGGCACACCTCGGCACCCGGCGGGTCACTCCCGGTCGGCGCCGTTGGCCCGGTCGATCGCCGGCATGTTCTCCTCCGCCCAGGTGCGCAGGGCGGCCAGCGGCACCTCGAGCGAGCGCCCCAGGCCGGTCAGGCGGTAGTGCACCTTCGGCGGCACCGTCGGCTCGACCCGGCGCGCCACCAGGCCGTCGCGCGTGAGGTTCCGCAGCGTCACGGACAACATCTTCTGCGAAACCCCCGGCATCCGCCGCTGCAGCTCCGCGAACCGCACCTCGCCCGGGCCGGCGTCGGCCAGCACCTTGACCGCCATCGACGTCCACTTCGTGCCGATCCGGTCCAGCAGCCGGCGGGTCGGGCACGCGGGGTCGAAGAGGTCGCCGCGGGCGCCCTTCGGCGAGGGGGTCACCTGGAGCTCACCACCTGTCAGGGAAGTGCCGTCTTGGCCGGGCCGACGTCGTTACCTACCGTTAGCCACTAACCAATGGTAACCACTCGGGAGACAGCGTGCGCGAACACCGGATCACCGTGAACGGCATCGACGTGAACGTCGCCATCGGCGGCGACGGGCCCGCGCTCCTGCTGCTGCACGGCTTCCCGCACACCTGGCGCCTGTGGACCGCGGTCATCCCGCACCTGACCCCGCACCACCGCGTGATCGCGCCCGACCTGCGCGGCCTCGGCGCGACCACCCGCGCTGACGGCGGCTACGACGCCGGCACCCTCGCCGCCGACGCCGAAGCCCTCCTCGACGCCCTCGGCGAACCGGCGGCGGTGGTCGCCGGCATCGACGCGGGAGCGCCGCCCGCCTTCCTCCTCGCCCTGCGCCGGCCCGGCCGGATCCGCCGGCTCGTCCTCATGGAGTCGTTGCTCGGCCGCCTCCCCGGCGCCGAAGACTTCCTCGCCACCGGGCCGCCGTGGTGGTTCGGCTTCCACGCCGTCCCCGGCCTCGCCGAGACGGTGCTGACCGGCCACGAAGCCCGCTACATCGGCTGGTTCCTCGACGCCGGCACCCGCGGCCGCGGCGTGCCGGCCGAGCTCCGCGACCACTTCACCGCCGCCTACACCGGCCGCGACGCGCTGCGCTGCGCGTTCGCCCACTACCGGGCCATGCCCGAAAGCGCGCGGCAGATCGCGGAGGCCGTCGCGACCAGCCGGCTCACCGTGCCCACCGTGGCGATCGGCGCCCACCCGGTCGGCGACACCCTCGCGCGCCAGCTGCGCCCGGTGACCGACGACCTCGAGTCCCACGTCATCGAGGATTGCGGCCACATCATTCCGCTGGACCGCCCCGACGCCCTCGTTCCCCTGCTGACCTCCGGCCGCTGAGCCAGCGCGATCCTCATCCGCTCAGACCGTGGTGATCTTCGGGCTGCCTTCGAGGTAAGTCGCGAGGTTCGGGGGCGAGTACGCCATCGCCTGCTGCCGGTCCTGTGCGCTCGAGGCCACCGACTCCGATGGCACGTCCGCCTCGCCGATCGGGCGGTCGGCGGAGCCGAACAGCCGGAAGAACGCGTTGAGGGACTTGTGCAGCACCCCCTTCGCGTTCGCATGGGCCAGGTCGCCGAACGCGCCCGGGTCGAAGCCGAGACCGCACCGTTCGGCCCGGTTCGCCAGCCACCGCAGGGCGAGGTCCGACAGGTCGTGCTCCCGGTACCCGCCTCCGACGTCGGAATGGGCTCCGGCGAACCAGACCTGCTCCCGTTCCTGGTTCCGCTCCGCGGGTTTCGCCGACGGCTTCCAGACGGCCGGGACGTAGGACTTCCGGTGCTCGTCCACCGCCAGCGCCTGGAAAGCCGACTGCACGGTCGAGCTCAGCGTCATGTCGTGGAACTGCCATCGCCGGTTGATCAGGTGGAGCAGCCGGCCGCCGCTCAGCGGGATGCCCAGCGCGCCCACCGTGTCCCACACCCCGATGAACCGGATGGGCGTCACGTCTTCGTGGGCGTGCTCCTTCCGGAACCCGACGGCGTCGGCGCTGTCCGGCCCGGTCGCCTTGTCGCGGTCGCGGTAGAGCCGGTACGCCTCGCCGATCAGGCCGGCGTGTTCGGGGCGCAGCACGCCGCAGTTGCGGATCAGGCCCACGGTGCTGCGCGCGGTGTACGCGCCGCGGCTGAACCCGAAGAAGAACAGCTCGTCCCCGGGCGTGTAGTTCTCGACGACGAACCGGTAGGCGTCCCGCACGTTGGCCGACAGTCCCCAGCCGAACGCTCCGCCGGCCAGGTGCCCCAGCCACGGCAAACCGGCGCCGACGCCCTTGAGGTAGCAGGTCAGCTGGCGCACCCCGTCCGCGGCCTCGCCGGGCACGGCGTCCCACACCTGCGAGACGTTCGTCCGGGCCGGCTGCTTGAGGGAGTTCCAGGTCCCGTCGCAGCAGATCACCAGTCGTTTCTTCATCCTGCCTCCCCGGCCCGCCGGACACGCGTGAGTCGCGTCCGGACGGTCGGCCGTTACGCCGGCCGGTCACCCGGCGACGGATCGGCCCACCGCGAGGTGAGCCGATCCGTCATCGCGGGGCGACGCGTCAGCCGCGGAGCAGGGCGAGAATCTGGTTCAGCAGATCGACCAGGGCCTGCAGGTTGGTCAGCGGGCCCGGGTCGAGCAGGCCGGCGACCGCGCACAGCAGGTTGCCCAGCAGGTTGCCGGGGCCCGACTCGGCCGTGATGTTCAGGTGGACCCGGTCCAGGTGCACGACCAGGCCGAGCAGGTCGAGGTCGAGCGGCCCGAGCACCAGGTCGAGGATTTCGCAGGACGCCGCCGCGACGCCGACCGGCACGGTGACCGCGCGGGATTCGGTGCCGACCGGCTGGCCCGCGGCGTCCGTCATGGTCACGTCGGCGACGCCGTTGGCCAGCAGGGTGCTGCCGTCCGTGGCGAAATCGGTCGGGGTGAAGGTGCCGGCCGCCGTGCCGGTGCCGCCGGACGCGTCGGTGAACGTGCCGGTGATCGGCGTGGACAGCGCCGGGATCGCCGGTGCGGCCGGGGCCGGGGCGGCGGACGCGGCCCCGGCCGCACCGGTGAAGAGGGCGACCATCGCGGTCACGAGGACCGCGACGATCGCCGCGATGCCAGTCTTGCGAACTCTCATGGTGGTCTCCTTCAGCGGAGGAATGGGACGCTCCAGGGATCCACCGAAATGGCATCGAGAAACGCGAAAAGCGGAAAAAGCCGTGGTGAGCAATCTCAACTGATCGACATCGCGTTTCGCCGTAACCGATCCGGATCCGACTCGTTTGCGGCGCGGCGTTTGCGCGCGGATTTTCCTTACTGTAGCACGTTTGTCGAGCTTGATCGCGTCCGGACCGTCGCGAATGCACTGTCCATTCAGAACTACTGTGACAGACCGCGAGAAATGTTCCCACGCCCGGTTGAACCGAATGCACGACTCGCATTGCGCCCGAATGCCGCACCGCGATCACCCGTGATTCCCGCGTCACCGGCGGCCGTGTCAGCCGCCGTGTCAGCGCCGTGGCCGCCGGGTGTCAGCCCGACCGGCGAAGGTGGTTCTCGTCCCCACCACCGGGGGCCACGGATTCCCAGGAGAACACGATGCGCACCTTCGCCACCGCCGCCCCGATCACCGCCGTCTTCGACTTCCCGGCCGGCCGCGTCCGGCTCGCCGCCACCGACCGCGCCGACACCACGGTCGAGGTCCGCCCCGCCGACCCGGGCAAGAACCGCGACGTCAAGGCCGCCGAGCAGACCACCGTCACCTTCGCCGACGGTGTCCTGCGCGTCCACACCCCGCAGGGCAAGAACCAGTACTTCGGCTCCTCGGGCTCGGTCGAGGTCACCGTCGGGCTGCCCGCGGACTCCCGCGTCGAAGCCACCACCGCCGGCAGCGAACTCGACGGCACCGGCCGCCTGGGCGAGGTCACCTTCACCGGCGCGTACCGCCACATCAAGCTCGACGAGGCGGCGAGCGTCCACCTCACCGCCACCGACGGCGACGTCGAGATCGGCCGCCTGGCCGGCCCGGCCGAGATCACCACGGCCCGCGGCGACATCCGCATCGGCGAAGCCGCGGCCGGCCTGGTCACGCTGACGACCCAGGCGGGCTCGATCACCGTCGGCGCCGCCGCGGGCGTCTCGGCTTCCCTGGACGCCGGCACGTCCTACGGCCGCGTCGACAACACCCTCAAGAACAACGGCACGGCCGAACTGTCCATCCGCGCCACCACCAGCCAGGGCGACATCGTCGCCCACAGCCTCTGAAGCGCGGGGGCCCGTGGCGCGGTGCGGTTCAAGACAGCGGAGCGAGCGGGACGGAGAGCTTCGTCCACTATGCTCGGTGGCCGTGCCGCGTCGAGGTCGTGCTCCGGGGGCCACCGGGCCCGTTCTCGGGCGGGCGCTGCGGGTGCTCGGGGCCTTCACCCCCGACCACCCCGCCTTGCGGCTGAGCGAGATCGCGCGCCGGGCCGGGGTGCCCGCCGCCACCGCGCACCGCGTCCTGCGGGAGTTCTGCGAGTGGGGCGCCCTCGAACGGGACGAAGCCGGGGTCTACCGGGTCGGGCTGCGGCTGTTCGAACTCGGGTCGCTCGCGCCGCGGGGGCTGGGGTTGCGTGAGCGGGCGCTGCCGTTCCTCGAGGACCTCTCCCAGATCACCCGTGAGAACGTGCAGCTCGCCGTCCGCGAAGGCACCGAAGTCGTCTACATCGAGCGGATCGCCGGGACCGGCGCCGTTCCCGTGCTGACGCGCGTCGGCGGCCGGTTCGCGCTCACCGCGACCGGGGTCGGGCTCGTCCTGCTCGCCCACGCGCCCGCCGACGTGCAGGAAGACGTCCTGCGCAACCCGATCGAGCGGTACACCCCCGAGACCGTCACCGACCCGGACCGCCTGCGGCACATGCTGGCCGACGTGCGCACCCACGGCTTCTCCACCAGCGAGCGCCAGGTGACCCTCGACAGCCTTTCGGTCGGCGCGCCGATCCACGACGCGCGCGGCCGGGTCGTCGCCGCCGTGTCGCTCGTCGTCCGGTACGGCAGCGCCTCACCGCACGCGCTGGCCCCGCTGGTCATGACCAGCGCCCGCGCGATCTCGCGCGCGCTCGGCTGATCTTTCCATCTTATGGAAAGGCCCTTCGTGGGCGCCGCGTCGTGAGCGCAGGCTGTGAGCTCCGCCACGAGAGGACGAAACCGATGAGCGCCATTCCCCGCGACCAGTGGTACGTCGCCGCGTACGGCTCCGAGATCGGCCAGGACCTGTTCAGCCGCACCATTTGCGGTGAGCCGATCCTGTTCTGGCGGACCCGCGACGGCGGGATCACCGCGATGGCCGACCGCTGCGTGCACCGCCGGTTCCCGTTGTCCCAGGCGCCTTCCCGGCTCGTCGACGACCAGGTCGTCTGCGGCTACCACGGCTTCACCTACGGCGTCGACGGCAAGTGCGTGTCCGTGCCCGGCCAGACCCGGGTGCCCCGGACCGCGCGCCTGCGGAGCTATCCCTTGGTGGAACAGGACTCCTTCGTCTGGGTGTTCATCGGCGACCCGGACCGGGCGGACGCCGCGAAGATCCCGCGAGCGCCGTACCTCGACTCCCCCGGGTACACGACGGTCGCCGGCATGGAGCCGTTGAAGGCGCGCTACGCGCTGCTGGTCGACAACCTGCTGGACCTCTCGCACGAGACCTACCTGCACGGCGGTTACATCGGCACGCCGGAGGTCGCCGAAACGCCGATCACGACCGAGGTCGACGACGAAGCCGGGATCGTCTACGTGTCCCGGCACATGGCCGACGCCGCGTGCCCGCCCTTCTACGCCAAGTCCACCGGCCTGCAGGGCCGGATCACCCGCTGGCAGGACATCGAGTACACGCCACCGTGCCTGTACAAGCTGCACAGCCGCATCGCGCCGGTCGGCTCGGTGCCGAACCCGGACGGCAGCGACCCGGACGCCTTCCACGTCGAGGTCGTCTACGCGATCACGCCGGAGACCGAGCACTCGACGCACGACTTCTGGGCGGTGGCCCGCGACTTCGCCCTCGACGACGACGGCGTCTCGGCCTTCCTCGCGGAGAACAACCGCACGGTCGTCCTGCAGGACGTCGAAGCGCTCGACGTCCTCGAGCGGGTGATCGCCGCCGAGCCGGACGGCTACCAGGAGCTGTCGGTCAACATCGACACCGGCGGTCTCGCGGCGCGCCGGCTGCTGCAGCGGCTGGTCGCGTCGTGACGCGCCCGATGCTCACCGGCGACCGTGTCTACCGCATCCACTGGGTGCTCGGCACCGACCGGCTGCGCGCGGTCTGCCACTGCTCGGCCGAGCGCGAGTTCGACGACCCCGTGCGGCTGTGGGAATGGCTGCTCGCCCACCCCGAAGGACACGACGCATGACCCTGGACCTGGTGGTGGCGAACAAGGAAAAGATCGCCGACGGCGTTGTCCGGCTGACACTCCGGGCACCGGACGGGCAACCGCTCCCCGCTTGGGAACCGGGGGCACACGTCGATCTGCGGCTGCCCGGGGACGTCGTCCGGCAGTACTCGCTGTGCGGGCGGCCCGGCGACCCGTCGGCGTACCAGGTCGCGGTCCTCCGCGAGCTCGACGGCCGCGGTGGTTCGGCGTACGTGCACGACGAACTCGTTGCCGGGCAACGCATTTCCGTGGACGGGCCGCGCAACCACTTCGCGCTGGTCGACGCCAAGCGCTACCTGTTCGTCGCCGGCGGCATCGGCATCACGCCGATCCTGCCCATGATCGACCGGGTCGACGGGACGGGTCGCGAGTGGCAGCTCGTCTACGGCGGCCGGACGCGCTCCTCGATGGCCTTCACCGCCGATCTCCGGCGCCACGCGGACCGCGTGACGATCCGGCCGCAGGACGAACACGGGCTGCTCGACCTGCCCGCGCTGCTGGCCGAGCCGCGGCCGGACACCGCGGTGTACTGCTGTGGCCCGGAACCCCTGCTGGCGGCGGTGGAACAGCACTGCGCCGGCTGGCCCGAAGACGCCCTGCGCGTCGAGCGGTTCGCCGCTCGGCCGGACGACGGCGCGCACACGGCGTTCGAGGTCGAGCTGGCCGGGTCGGGCCGCGTCCTGGAGGTCCCGGCGGACCGGACGATCCTGGAGACGGTCGAGGATGCGGGAATCCCCGTCCTGTCGTCGTGCCAGGAAGGCACCTGCGGCACGTGCGAAACCGGCGTCCTGGGCGGCACGCCCGACCACCGCGACTCCGTGCTGACCGCGGCGGAACGGCGGGCGGGCGACGTGATGATGATCTGCGTCTCCCGCTCGTGCTCACCCCGGCTGGTGCTCGACCTGTGATCACCACCGGGGGACGATGGCGGTGACGAAGGGACGACTCCGATGACCGACCTCTGGCACCAGCCGCTGCGGCACATCCGCGGCGCGGACCTGACCGGCGACACCAACCAGACGAGCGGAATGCGGCGCTTGGAGGCGATCTCCGGCAAGACGGTGGGGTCGTCGAAGGTGTGGATGGGCGAGACGCACGTCGCCCCGGTGACGAACTCCGGCGACCACCACCACGGCGAAGCCGAGACGGCGATCTACGTGAAGTCGGGTCACCCGGTCTTCGTCTTCGCCGACGGCGACGAGGAGGTGCGCATCGAGGCGGGACCCGGGGACTACATCTTCGTGCCGCCGTACGTGCCGCACCGCGAGGAGAACCCGACCGACGAAGAAGCCGTGGTGATCATCGCGCGCAGCAGCCAGGAGGGGATCGTCGTCAACCTGCCGAGCCTGTAGGCGCCGGTCGAGGTGCCCAAGGACTAGCACGGCCGCCGTCCGGGCGATGCTCGACGAGCTGCTCGGCCCCTGACCAGGGCTAAGGCACCACGACGAGCTTCCCGCTGGCCTGGTCGTCCTCCATGTACCGGTGCGCGTCCACGATCTCGCCGAGCCCGAAGACCCGGTCGATGTGCGGCCGGTGGACCTCCGCCTCGACCTCGCCGACGATCCGCTGCAGCACGTCCGCCCGGCCCTTCATGTCCTTGCTGTGGAAGGCCGTCAGCCGGGTGCCGGACGGGATCATCGCCACCGGCTGGAAGTCCGCGATCGACCACCCGCTCAACGAGCCCGCCACGCACACCGTGCCGCCCCGGCGGACCAGGCGGAGCGAGTCCACCGCCGTGCGCGCGCCGACCAGGTCCAGCACGGAGTCGGGCGCCGAAGCCCAGGGCAGTTCCAAGGGGCCGGAGTCGATGAGGACGTGCGAAACGCCCGCCGCGGTCAACGCGCCCGCCTTGTCCGGCCGCCGGGTCGTCGACGCGACCTCGACGCCGTGGCCCGCCGCGATCGACGCCGCTGCCAGGCCGACCGACGACGTCCCGCCGCGGATCAGCAGCCGCGTCCCCGGCTCGATGCCCAGCGCGTCCAACGCGCCCTGGGCCGTCAGGTACGTCTCGGGCAGCGCCGCCAGGACCTCCCAGGACAACGTGGTGGTGATCGGCATCAGCAGCGCGTTCGGCAGCAGGGCGTACTCCGCGTAGCCGCCGTCGAACTCGCGCCCCATCTCGCCCATCACCGCCGCGACGGTCGTCCCCTCCGGCAGCGCCGGGTCGGTCGACGCGGCCACGACGCCCACGCATTCGATGCCGAGCACGCGCGGGAACCGCACGTCCGGCGAGTGGCCCTGCCGGGTCCGCAGCTCCGACCGGTTCAGGCCGGCGCCCTTCACCCGGACCAGGCTCCAGCCCTCCCGGACCGCCGGTACCGGCAGCTCACGGACCTCCAGCACCTCCGGTCCACCCGCTCCGACACAGACCGCCGCGCGCATAGTCGTGCTCACGGCGCCACCGTCGCAGGGAAGCACCCCGTCGGCAACGGGTTTTCCCGCGGTAGCGCCAGCGCTACCCCGGATCCGGTGGCTCGCGCTACTGATCTTCGTGCCGGATTCGAGCAGCATTTCCGTATCGATCCGGGACGGACAGAGGAGCAGCGATGCGCAAGGGTGCAGTGATCTTGACGGTAGCGGGCCTGCTGGGCGGCTTGACCACGACGGCGGCGGCCGCGAACCCACCGGCCGCGAACCCGAAGTCGCCCGTGCAGGAAAGCCTCGACGCGCTGGTCAACCAGGAGCGGTTCCCGGCCGCCCTCGCCTGGGTGGGCCGCGACGGCTCGTCGGCGTCGCTGGTCGCCGGGTCCGCGCGGCTGGACCGCCCGGTCCCGGTCCCGCGCGACGGCCGGGTGCGGGCGGGCAGCAACACGAAGACCTTCACCGCGGTCGTCGTCCTCCAGCTGGTGGCCGAGGGCAAGGTCGAGCTGGACGCGCCGATCGAGAAGTACCTGCCCGGGCTGGTGCGCGGCGAGGGCATCGACGGCACCGCCATCACCGTCCGGCAGCTGCTGCAGCACACCAGCGGGCTGCCGAACTACACCGAGTACCTCGGCGTGGAGAACTTCGAAGACGTCCGGCACAAGTTCTTCCAGCCGCACGACCTGCTCGCCGCGGCGCTGGCCCACCCGGCGAAGTTCGCGCCCGGCACGAAGTGGGACTACAGCAACACCAACTACCTGCTGGCCGGCCTGCTCATCGAGCACGTGACCGGGCGCCCGGTGCAGGAGCAGATCACCAAGCGGGTCATCGCCAAGGCAGGGCTGCGCGACACCTACTGGCCGCAGCCGGGCGACGAGACCATCCAGGGGCCGCACCCGCACGGCTACGCGCTCGCGAACAGCACCTCCGCGACGGTCGTCGACGCGACCGAGATGGATCCGTCGTGGGGTGGCGCGGCCGGCCAGCTGATCTCGACACCGAGCGACCTCGCGCGGCTTTCGCGCGCGCTGCTCGGCGGCAAGCTGCTGCCGCCCGCGCAGCTGGCCGAGATGCGCAAGACCGTCGACGCGCCGCTGTTCCCGGGGTGGCAGTACGGCCTCGGCCTGTTCCGCGTCCCGCTGAGCTGCGGCGGCGTCTACTGGGGCCACGGCGGCGACATCGACGGCTACGAAACCCGCGGTGGCGCCACGGAAGACGGCCGTTCGGTCGGGCTCGCCGTCACCGCGCTCCCGGGCACCTTCGGCGACGGGGAGAAGGCGGCGAAGGCGGTGCTGTCCGCTGTGGACACGGCCTTCTGCCGGTGACCGCCGCGGTGGCCCGGGAGCGCTTGGGACGCCGGCTCCCGGGTAACCGCCACCCATGACCGAAGCCGAGCAAGGACCCATCACCCCCGACGCGCCCCGCCCGCCCGGTACTCCGGAGCTCGACCTCGACGTCGAGATCCCCGAGGTCGACCGCGAGGAGCCCGAGCACCAGGACGTCGAGGAGGACGCCGGCGAGGCGGAACCGCCCAGCTGATCACCGGATCGAGGGAATTCGCGGCGCGAACGGTGGTCTCCGGGCTGCCGACGCCCGTCCCGCCGTGCTTGGGTGTTCCCGGATTGCCGGGGATCGAGGAAGGAAGCTGCGGTGCGGACGTCGCGTGCGGGGTTGGCGGTGGCCGTCTCGGTCTTGGTGGCGGCCACGGCGCCCGCCGCCGCGACCACGCCCGATCCGCTCGCGCCCTACCTGACCCAGCAGGTCGCCTGGGGCAGCTGCCCGTTCAAGGGGCGCAAGGCCCAGTGCGCGCGGATCACCGTCCCGCGGGACTGGTCCGCGCCGGCCGCCGGGAAGGACCTCCGGGTCGCGATCAGCCGCGCCGCCGCGACCGGCGAGCGGCGGGGCGCGATCCTGGTGAACCCCGGCGGGCCCGGCGGGCAGGGCACCTCGCTCGCCGGCGCGCTGGCCGGCCTGGAACCGGCGGTGAACGAGCACTACGACTTCGTCGGCATGGACCCGCGGGGCACCGGCCAGGAAGGCGGCGACGACGAAGGGTTCGTCTGCCGGGTGCCGCTCGGGCGGCTGCCGGCCGAGGACGACCTCGACGCGCGTGACCGGTCGGCCGCCAGCATCGCGCTGCACCAGCGGACGCCGCGGGCGGTGGCCGAGGCCTGCCAGAGCGACGCGCTCGCGCCCTTCGTCACCACCTGGCAGA
Source organism: Amycolatopsis sp. NPDC051061 (assembly GCF_040682935.1). Taxonomy (NCBI): domain Bacteria; kingdom Bacillati; phylum Actinomycetota; class Actinomycetes; order Pseudonocardiales; family Pseudonocardiaceae; genus Amycolatopsis; species Amycolatopsis sp. NPDC051061. The sequence goes on along the minus strand of NZ_JBFBBZ010000014.1, from coordinate 116,583 downwards.
CCGCGCACGACATGGACCTGATCCGCGCGCTGCTGGGCGACGAAAAGCTGAACTACCTCGGCTACTCCTACGGCACCTGGCTCGGCGCGAAGTACGCGTCGCTGTTCCCCGAGCACGCCGGGCGGGTGGTGCTCGACTCCAGCGTCAACTTCGAAGGCCGGCTCCAGGCCGCCTTCGAGGCGTTCCCGAAGATCGACCAGCGGCAGTTCGACCACGTCTACGCGCCGTGGCTGGCCCGGCGGTTCCCGGACCAGCTGGGCAAGACCGTCGCGGAGGTCAAGAAGAACTGGGAGCGGGTGCGGGGGTACTTCCGCGACCAAGGCGTGTCGCCGGACGTCTTCGACCACGTCTTCGTCGGCAACGGCAGCACGAAGCAGTGGCTGGTCGGCGCGCTGATCCTCACCAAGGGCCTGACCGCCCTCGACGGCACGCCCCCGCCGTCGGCGGCGGACCTCGACCGCGTGGCGCGCACGGCGTTCGGCCGGCCCGCGGCGCAGCTGACGGCGGCGGACGTGGCGCCGCCCGAGCCCGACTACGCCGACGTGGGCGGCACCCGGCTGGCCGTGGCGTGCGGCGACCAGCCGGTGCGCGCGGCGACCTGGTACAAGCTGCTCAGCGATCTCCAGGGCCCGGCGTACCCGCTGTTCGGCTGGGCCTACGGGCTCAGCGAGCCGTGCGGCTTCTGGTCCGACCTCCCCCGCCACCCCCTGCCCCGGCTGTCGCCGGAAGCGGCGAAGAACGTCCTCGTCGTCCAAGGCGAGTTCGACCCGCAGACCGGCTACGAACAGGCCGAAGCGGCGGCGCGGGCGGCCGGCGTCCCGATGGTTTCGGTGGCGGATTCACCGTTCCACGGCCAGTACGCGGTCAGCGGCAATTCCTGTGTGGACGGTCTGGTGAGCGGCTACTTCCTCGGCGGCGCCCGCCCGGCCGCCACGATCTGCCCCGGCGTCCCGCTGCCCGGGGAGAAGCAGGTCTACCCGGTGCCGGGCCCGGCGGGCGACGAGACCGTGGCGCGGCCACTGGAGCCGGCCCCGCGGGACGCGCTTTCGTCAACGCGGCAACGGCTCCAGGACCGGATCAGCGCGATCAACCACGCGGACTAGCCCGCGTACGCACCCCCGTCGAGGTCCTCGATCAGCGTCCGCCCGGTCGGCGTCCACCCCAGCAGCTCCCGCGTGGCGGTGCTCGTCGCCGCCAGGTCCATCGCGAAGAACCCGCCGATCCAGCCGAAGTGGTCCGGGACGTCGCCGGCGTCGATCGACGCGACCGGCAGGTCGAACGCCCGGCCGATCGCCTCCGCGATCTCCTTCGTCGGCACGCCCTCCTCGGCGACCGCGTGCAACCGGCTGCCCGCGGGCGCCTTCTCCAGACCGAGGACGACCATGCGCGCCGCGTCCGTCACGTGCACCGCCGCCCAGCGGTTCGTGCCGTCGCCGGGGTAACCGGCCACCCCCTTCTCGCGGGCGATCGCGGACAGGTGGGCGATGAACCCGTGGTCACCGGTGCCGTGGACGGTCGGCGAGAACCGCAGGCTCACCGGGTGCACGCCCCGGTCGGCGAACTCCAGCGCGAGGTTTTCGGCGCCGCCGCGCGGGGAGTCCGGGCCGTGGAAGGGGGACGCGTCGGCTTCGGTGACCGGCCGGCCCTGCGCGAGGCCCGCGACTCCGGACGCCAGCAGGAACGGGCGGCCGCTGCCCGCGAGCGCGTCGCCGATGGCCTGGACGGCGCCGCGCTCGGCCGCGTTCGACGCGGCCTGGTCGGCGAAGTCGTGCTTGTTCGCCAGGTGGATGACAGCGTCGGCCGCCTCGGCGCCGGCGCGGATGCCGGCGAGGTCGTCGAGATCGCCGCGCCGGACCTGGACGCCCTTCGCTTCGAGCTTCGCGGCCGACCCGGCCGACCTGGCCAGCCCGCTGACCTCGTGGCCCGCGGCGAGCAGCTCGCCGACGACGGCGGTGCCGATCCAGCCCGAGGCACCGGTGACGAAAACGCGCATGACGTGCACTCCTTCGAGAGATCCGTGATGTCAGTGACCGACGTCAGTCGCTGACATCCATACCGTACGCCTTTATGTCAGCCGCTGCCATCACTAGACTCGGCCGCATGGTGCGCTGGGAACCGGGGACCGCGGAGCGGCTGCAGAGGGCCGCGCTCGAACTGTTCGCCACCCGCGGGTACGAGCAGACGACCGCGGCGGAGATCGCGCAGGCCGTCGGCCTGACCGAGCGCACCTTCTTCCGCCACTTCAGCGACAAGCGCGAGGTGCTCTTCCACGGGCAGGAGCTGCTGGTCCAGGCGTTCCTCGACGGCGTCGCCGCCGCGCGGGCGGACGCGTCGCCGCTCGAAGTCGTCGCTTCGGCGCTGCGGTCGGCGGCGTCCTTCTTCCCGGACGAGCGCCGCCCGCACTCCCGCACGCGGCAGTCCGTCATCGACCGCAACCCCGCGCTGCAGGAACGGGAGCACCACAAGCTGACGACGCTGGCCACGACGGTCGCCGGCGCCCTGCGCGCCCGGGGCATCGACGAGGTCGCGGCCACTCTCGCGGCGGAGTCGGGGGCCACCGTGTTCGGGATCGCGTTCACCCGGTGGCTGCGCGAAGAGCGGTCGCTGGCCGACCTCGCGGCGGAGGTCCTGGACGAACTGCTGACGCTGGCCGAAACGGCCGGTCAGGCCTTGCGCCCCACCAGGTGAAAGACCCGGCTGAGGCCGCGGTAGGGGTCTCGCCGGCCGGCTTCGAACTCGACGGCCGCCACGCGTTCCGCGTCGGCCGGATCCACCTCGGCGCCGCCGAACCCGAGCCAGTCGACGAACAGCCAGACGCCGTACCACCGCACGGGTTCCACGCCCCGGTCGCGCAGGCTCTCGCCCAGCTCCGCCACTGTGTCGGCGCGCGTCGGGACGCCCAGCACGCCGATCTCGCTCCGGGCGTCGAACGCCGCCAGCGCGTCTTCCCAGCGTTGTTCCAGGGCCGGGCGCACCGCCATCGCGCCGGCGTTGCCCGCCAGGATCGAGACCACGCCCCCGGCCGCGGCGCACCGGCACAGCTGGTCGAGGACCGGCTCCGGCCGTTCGAGGTACCCGAGGACGCCGTGGCACAGGACGGCGTCGAAGCGCCGGCCGCCGACCGCCTCCTCGGCGTGCTCGCCGTCGGACTCGATGAACGTCACGCGCCCGGAACCCGGCCGTTGCCGCGCCTTGGCCAGCATCGCGGGCGATGAGTCCAGCAGCGTGACCTCGTACCCGGCCTCGGCCAGCGGGAAGGACTGGTGCCCGGCGCCGCCGCCGACGTCGAGCACCGCGGCCGGCGGCGCCGGGAGGTGTTCCAGCAGCTGGCGATGCATGACGTAGGTGCGCACGCGGCCCTTCACCGACGCGTAGGCGTCGTCGGCGAACCGGCCGGCCAATGCGGCCCAGGTGTCGTCACCCATCGGAGGCACGATACCGGCGCGTGCCTGGTGACTCGGGGCGCCGCGCGGGGGTAGTGTCGGCGTCGCTGCGGTTGAGCACAGCAGCCGCCTCCTGGAACCCCGAGGGGCCGCGCGCGCTCCCGCGCCGGCCGGGATCGAGGTGAGAAACCATGCAAGCCACCATCATTCGCCCGGGCATCGCCCTGCTGGCGAACGCACCGTCCAGCACGGCGATCACGACGACGGCCGAACGCACGACCGTGGCCGTCACGGGCGAGCTGGACCTGGCGCGGACGGACCACCTGGCGTCGTTGCTGGGCGAAGAGCTCGAACTGGCACCGAGAGCGCTGGTCATCGACCTGACCGGGCTGGCCTTCTGCTCGGCCCGCGGGCTGGGCGTGGTGCTGGACGCGGTCTCGGCGGCCCGCGCGGCGGGGGTCCCGGTGGCCGTCGTCGCCGAGAGCCGCGCGGTGCTGCGCCCGGTCCGGGCCCTGGGACTCGAGGCCGAGCTGCCCCTGCACCGCACGCTCGCCGAGGCCGAGAACCGGCTCGCACCGTGACCAGTGACCAGGAGTGGCAGCGCGACAAGGAGAGGTTCGTCTCCGGCGCGGACCGGCGCGGCACCGGCCCGCTGGCCGGGGAGTTCGTCCGGCTGACGAGCCGGCTGCTCACCGCGCCGAGCGTCGAAGACGTCCTGGAGCGCGTCCTCGAAGCCACCACGCTCATGGTTCCCTCCGCCGACCTGGCCAGCTTCACGCTCATCGACGCCGACGGGCAGTTCCACACGCCCGCGGAGACCGACGAGGTCGCCGTCGAGCTGGACCTGCTGCAGTACCGGTTCCGGGAAGGGCCGTGCGTCGAGGCCGCCGTGCCGGCCGGTCCGGCCGTGGCGATCGCGCCGGACCTCGCCGACGAGCCCCGCTGGCCGCAGTGGGCGCCGGCCGCCGTCGGGCTCGGGGTGGGCGCCGTCCTCTCCACCGCGCTCATCCCCGGCGAGCCGACCGGCCGGTCCGTCGGCGCGCTCAACGTCTATTCGCGCTCCGCCGGCGGGCTGGACGAGGCCGACCGCGACGTCCTGCTGCTGCTGGCCACCCACGCGTCGCTGGCCGTCGCGGCCACCGACGCCGTGACCCGCGGCCGGCTGCAGGCCGCGCACCTGAGCAAGGCGATCGACAGCCGGGACGTGATCGGCCAGGCCAAGGGCATCATCATGGCCCGGCGGGGCGTCTCGGCGGAGGAGGCGTTCGACGTCCTGCGGCGCACCTCCCAGGACCTGAACGTGAAGCTGGCCGAGCTGGCGCGGACCCTCGCCGAACGGCACGCCGAGATCGACCTACCCGCCGGCTGACGTCATCACATCGACGACTTCCCTCTTGTCATCGTTCGGACGACATGATAGAAAAGCAGTGCGTGTTGACGCCCGAACATCGAACAGGAGGAGAACGATGTTGATGCGCACCGACCCGTTCCGCGAGCTCGACCGCTTCGCCCAGCAGGTCTTCGGCGGCCCCGGCACCTGGTCCAAGCCGGCCGCGATGCCCATGGACGCCTACCGCGCCGGCGACGAGTTCGTCGTCTGCTTCGACCTGCCCGGCGTCACGAAGGACGCCATCGAGCTCGACATCGAGCGCAACGTCCTGACCGTCAAGGCCGAACGACGTCCCTTCCCCGGCGGTGACGACGTGCAGATGCAGGTCTCCGAACGCCCCCTCGGCGTCTTCTCCCGTCAGCTGTTCCTCGGCGACACCCTCGACGCCGACCGCATCGTGGCCGACTACGAGGCCGGCGTGCTGACGCTGCGCATCCCGGTCGCCGAGAAGGCCAAGCCGCGCCGGATCGAGATCTCCGGCGAGGAGTCCGACCGGAAGCAGATCAAGGCCTGACTCGGCTGGTCACCCACGCGGCCGGCAGCGTCGCGAATGACTCATTCCCGGCCTCCCACGCCCCCACAGTATAATTCGCCACCGACCGCCCTGCCCCGGCAGCCCACAGGGGGGCAGAATACACCG
>NZ_JBFBBZ010000014.1:29420-111160 GCF_040682935.1 Amycolatopsis sp. NPDC051061 | reverse complement strand
GTCGCCAGCCGTTCGGTCTGCTGCAAGGCGGTCTTCAAAGTGGCGGGATCGGGATCTTCGGCTCATTCCCGGCCTCCCACGCCCCGAATGAGTCATTCGCGACGTCCGGCCGTGCCCGGACTGCCCACTGGGGAGCAGAATTCACCGCTTGGGCTGCCGCCGGATCCAGTCGCAGGCGTCGTCGACCGTCGCGTGCAGGGCGAACGCCCCGTCCAGCCGGCTGAGCCGCACCACGCGCAGCACCGGGTGGCGGTCGGCGACCACCGCGAGCGGCACGCCGCCGTCGCCCGTCGCCGCGACGAGCTCGGCCAGCACCTGCAGGCCCGCCGAGCCGCAGAACCCGATCTCGTCCAGGTCGACGATGAGCGCACCCGGCCGGTCGTCCAGCACGGCCCGGGCCCGCGCCCGCAGCACCGGCGCCGTCCCGATGTCCAGGTCGCCGGCGGCCGCGACGACGACGGCTTCGGGCACGGTGCGCACCCGCACCGTCAGGGTCCGCTCCTCGGTCACCGCGTCCTCCTTCAGCCGGTACCGACCTTAAGTGGCGCGCATCGTTTTGTCATCGATTAGCCGGGTAACCGGGATCGGACCGCACCAGGAAGGAGACGCCCACGATGAGCACCGTGACCGAGACCGTAGACGTCGAAACCGACGTCACCACCGCGTACAACCAGTGGACCCAGTTCGAGTCGTTCCCGCACTTCATGGAAGGCGTCGACGAGATCCGGCAGCTCGACGACACGCACACGCGCTGGAAGATCAGCGTCGGCGGGCAGACCCGCGAATTCGACGCGACGATCACCGAGCAGCACCCGGACGAACGCGTCGCCTGGAAGTCGGACTCCGGCCCGAACCACGCCGGCGTCGTGACGTTCCACCGCCTCGACGACCGGCACACGCGGGTCACCGCGCAGCTGGACATCGACCCGGAGGGCTTCGTCGAGAACGTCGCCGACAAGCTCGGCATCCTCGACCGCCGGGTCAAGGGGGACATGGGCCGGTTCAAGACCTACATCGAGGAGCGCGGCGGCCGGGAAACCGGCGCGTGGCGAGGCGACGTCGAGCGGCCCGGGAGCTGAGCGGCCCGCCCGTTCCGGGTCCATGATGGAAAGATGAACCAGCCGGTCACCGCCCCCGCCGTCACCTGGATGGCGGGGGCGGTCGCCCGGATGCTCGGCGTGCCGGCGTCGACATTGCGCGCGTGGCACCGGCGCTACGACCTCCCGCTGTCCGCGCCGCAAACCGGCACCCACCGCCGTTACGCGCGTGCCGACGTCGACGCCCTGCTCCGCATGAAGCACCTGATCGAGCAGGGGCTCGGCACCGAGATCGCGGCCGCCCGCGCGTTCCACGCCGGCGGCGGCAGCGACGTCGGGACGCTGCTGACCGCGGTGCGGGCCCTGAAGATCGACACCGCGACGGCGCTGCTGGACGCGTGCCTGGTCGACCACGACGTCGTCGACACGTGGGAGCACCTGTGCCGCCCCGCGCTCGACGCGTTGTGCGGCGCCGACGCCGACCGCTGCGTCGACCTCGTGCACGGGCTCTCGTGGGCCATCGCCGCGGCCCTGCACCGCATCCCCACCCCGCGCAGCGCCGCCCCGCCGGTGCTGCTGGCGTGCGCCGACGGCGAGCGCCACACCCTTCCGCTGGAAGCGCTGCGCGCGGCACTGGCCGAACACAGCCGGGCGGCCGTGTTCCTGGGCGGGTCCATTCCGGACACGGCGCTGCGCGACGCGATCACCCGCACGCGCCCGGCGGCGGTGGTCCTGTGGAGCAGCCGCCCGGCGACGCCCCCTCGCCGGCTCCGCGCGCCCCGGCTCCTCCTCGCCGGACCCGGCTGGCCCAGCCGGACCGGGCGGGCCGAGCGGCCGGCGTCGCTCGGCGAGGCGGTCGCGCTGCTGACCGCCGTGCCCCGGTGAACGCGACACCCACCGCCGGGGTATTGCCGGATCCCCCGGGTAGCCGGGCGGAAACCGACCGCGAACCCGGAGGCCACCATGGAGAAAGTCACCCACCGCGTCGAAGTCGAGGCGCCCGCCCAGGCCTGCTACGACTGGTGGCGCCCGCTGACCCGGCTCCCGGAGATCTTCTCGGACGTCGAGTCCGTGGAGGCGATCACCGAGGACGGCTCCCGAACGCGCTGGAAGGTGTCCGGTCCGCTCGGCAAGACGATCGAGTGGGAAGCGGTGCTCACCGAAGACGCGGCACCCCACCGGCTCGCGTGGGCCACGGCCGACGACGCCGACCCGGACGTCCGCAACGCGGGTGTCGTGGTGTTCGAGGACAAGGGGAACGGGCGGACGGAACTCGAGGTCGGCCTCGACTACGCCCCGCCCGGCGGAAAGGCCGGCGAAGTCGTGGCCTCCCTGCTGGCGGACCCGCAGGCGAAGGTCGAGCGCGCTTGCACGGAGTTCAAGCGCGTGATCGAAACCCGCTGAGTCCCGCCGGTTAGGCGGCCCGGGCCGGGGTATGCCGTCCGCGCCGAACGAGATGTCCGTAGGAGGCGCTGTGCGTGCGATGGTGTATCGCGGGCCGTACAAGGTACGGGTCGAGGAGAAGGACGTCCCCGTCATCGAACACCCCGGTGACGCGATCGTCCGGGTCACGCTGGCCGCGATCTGCGGCTCGGACCTGCACCTCTACCACGGGATGATGCCGGACACCCGCGTCGGCATGACGTTCGGGCACGAGTTCATCGGCGTGGTCGAAGAAGTGGGTCCGGACGTGCGGAACCTCAAGCGCGGCGACCGCGTGATGGTGCCGTTCAACGTCTTCTGCGGAACGTGCTGGTTCTGCGCCCGGGGCCTGTACTCCAACTGCCACAACGTCAACCCGAACGCGACCGCCGTCGGCGGCATCTACGGCTACTCGCACACCTGCGGCGGGTACGACGGCGGGCAGGCCGAGTTCGTCCGGGTGCCCTTCGCCGACGTGGGGCCGACGGTGATCCCCGACTGGATGGACGACGAGGACGCGGTCCTGCTCACCGACGCGCTCGCCACCGGCTACTTCGGCGCCCAGCTCGGCGAAATCGTCGAGGGCGACGTCGTCGTGGTCTTCGGCGCCGGGCCGGTGGGGCTGTTCGCGGCGAAGTCGGCGTGGCTGATGGGGGCGGGCCGGGTCGTCGTCATCGACCACCTCGAGAACCGCCTGGAGAAGGCGCGCGCGTTCGCCCACGCCGAGACGTACAACTTCACCGAGTACGACGACATCGTCGTGCACCTGAAGAAGATCACCGACCACCTCGGCGCCGACGTCGCGATCGACGCGGTGGGCGCCGAGGCCGACGGCAACTTCACCCAGCACGTCACCGCGGCCAAGCTGAAGCTCCAGGGCGGCTCGCCGGTGGCGCTCAACTGGGCCATCGACGGCGTCCGCAAAGGCGGCACGATCTCGGTGATGGGCGCCTACGGCCCGATGTTCAGCGCCGTCAAGTTCGGCGACGCCCTCAACAAGGGCCTGACGCTGCGGATGAACCAGTGCCCGGTCAAGCGCCAGTGGCCGCGGCTGTTCGAGCACATCCGCAACGGCTACCTGAAGCCGAACGACATCGTCACCCACCGCATCCCGCTCGAGCACATCGCCGAGGGCTACCACATCTTCTCCGCCAAGCTGGACGGCTGCATCAAGCCGCTCATCGTCGTCTAGAAAGGGCAACGACCATGGCCTACACGTCGGAGCGCCCGCCGATCGCCGAGTCGAGCGACCAGTTGCGCGCGCGGATCCCGGGCTGGGGCGCCGACCTGGACCCGAAGAACCGGCCGTCGGTGCCGAAGCTGCAGTGGCAGGACGACCGCACCGGCGCGCACTGGGACTTCCCCGAGCGGCAGCCGGAGAAGTGGCCGCGGGAACGCTCGATCGAGCACAAGTTCCTGACCCCGGTGTTCGGGACGTCGTGCCCGCCGAAGGGCCTTTCCGGTGCGCTGCGCAAGGTGTCCTACCGCCGGTACAGCGAGGGCCGCGCGGCGCACTGGCTGCTCCTGCTGGCCGCCGACCGGGTGGACGCGTGGGAGAGCCACCTGCGCTCGTTCGCCACCCTCCGGCCGGACAACCCGATCACGGAGACGGGCGTGCTGAGCGAGTTCCGCCGGCACGGCCTCTCTTCGCGGATCGGGAAGAAGCGCGCGGACGTCAAGCACCTCTGGCTGGACCCGATCATCGTGGCGGGCCCGTGGGTGGCCGCGGCGGGTGTGGTCTTCTCGGCGGCCAGGGCCGTGGCGCGCCGCCGCCGGTGACGACGTGCCCGGCCCCGCGGTAGCCGCGTCCAGCCGGTGGACCGACGAAGAAGGGGTCCGCGAGCCCGGCGGCTTCGTGCACGCCTGGCGGTGCGGGACCAACCAGACGTTGTGCGGCGTCCCGCTGCACAAGGCCGGGCTGGAGTGGTTCCCCCACGTGCTGTGGATCGACGCCCGCTGGCCGGCCGACACCACCGGCGAGCGTTTGGTGCTGTGCCACCGCTGCGCGGCCGCGGTGGGCGACCGCCCGGAGCGGCGCCGCTGGACACGGCACCGGCCCCGGCCGTGACGTCGGTCCGGCCCGACGAGCGGGCCCGGCCGCGGTCGCGAGGATCAGCCCGCCCAGCGTGACCACCGTCCGGCCCGGCAGCGTCGGCCGTGGGGCCGGACTCCGCGCGCGGCGAAGCCCCCGTCAGCTCGCACCACCGTCCGGCCCCGGCACCGGCCGGCGCACGCCTGTTCACCCAGCCCCCTTGCACCCCGATACGTCCGATCCGCCCGAGCCGGCGCCACGCTCGGCGACCTGCGGCGCGGCGCCCGATCGGGGTCGGGCATCCTAGGACCCGCTGTGTCCAGCGATGAGGGGACGAGGATGGGTGCTTCACCCGAGGTGACCGTGCCGGCGAGCGTCGACAGCCCGGTACCGCCGAAGCCGCCGGCCTCCGGGCCGGCCCGTTGGCTGCTGGAGCACCGGGTGGCCCCGGTCGGCCGGCAGGGCGGCGAGGACCACGGCACGCCGCAGGCCTGGTGGAAGGTCATGTGCCTGACCGGCGTCGACTACTTCTCCACCCTCTCCTACCTGCCCGGGATCGCCGCGCTCGCCGCCGGGGCGCTCTCGCCGCTGGCGACGCTGCTGATCGTCGCGCTGACGCTGCTCGGCATGCTGCCGATGTACCGCCGCGTCGCCCGCGAAAGCCCGCACGGGCAGGGCTCGGTGGCGATGCTGGAGGACCTGCTGCCGTTCTGGCGCGGGAAGCTCTTCGTCCTCACCCTGCTGGGATTCGTCGCCACGTCGTGGATCATCACGATCACGCTGTCGTCGGCCGACGCCACCGTGCACATGCTGGAGAACCCGTACCTGCCGGGCTTCCTGCACGGCCACGCCGTGCTCATCACCGTCGTGCTGCTGCTGATCCTCGGCGGGGTGTTCCTGCTGGGCTTCAGCGAGGCGGTCGGCGTCGCCATCCCGCTCGTCGCGGTCTTCCTGCTGCTCAACGCCGTGGTCACGGTCGTCAGCGTGGTGGACCTGCTCGGCGACTCCGCGGACCTCTCCCGCTGGACCGACGCGCTGACCGCGGGCGGCGGCGGGTTCACCGGCGTCATCGGGCCGGCCGTGATCGCGTTCCCGCTGCTGGTGCTGGGCCTCTCGGGCTTCGAAACCGGGGTCAGCATGATGCCGCTGGTCGCCGCTTCCGGGAAGACCGCCGAAGAGCGGATGGAGTCCCGGGTCCGCAACACGCGCAAGCTGCTGACCGTCGCCGCGCTGATCATGTCGGTGTTCCTGATCGCGACGAGCTTCATCACGACCGTGCTGATCCCGGCGGACGCGTTCAAGGAAGGCGGCGAGGCCAACGGCCGGGCCATGGCCTACCTCGCCCACCACGAGCTGGGCGAGATCTTCGGCACCGCCTACGACATCAGCAGCGTCCTGATCCTGTGGTTCGCCGGCGCGTCGGCGATGGCCGGCCTGATCAACATCGTCCCGCGGTACCTGCCCTCCTACGGCATGGCGCCGGAGTGGGGCCGCGCGGTGCGGCCGGTGGTGATCGTCTACACGGTGATCAGCATCCTGATCACCGTCGCGTTCGGCGCCGACGTCAACGCGCAGGCCGGGGCCTACGCGACCGGGATCCTCGCGATGATGGTGTCGGGCGCCGTCGCGGTGACCATCTCGGCCATCCGGCGGAGTCAGCGCGGCGCGGCGATCGGGTTCGGCGTCCTGACGCTGGTGCTGCTGTACGCGCTCGTCGAGAACGTCATCGAAAAGCCGGACGGCATCGCCATCTCGGCCCTGTTCATCCTCGGGATCATCGTCGTCTCCCTGATTTCGCGGGTGTCGCGGACGACGGAGCTGCGGGCCGAGCGCATCGAGTTCGACGAGGAAGCTCGCCGGTTCATCACCGACTCGCTGGCCCACGACGGCCACCTGCACATCATCGCCAACAAGCGGCAGGGCGGCGACGAAGCCGAGTACTCGGCCAAGGAAGCCGAGCAGCGCTCGATGAACCCGGTCCCCGGCGCCGCCGACGTGCTGTTCCTCGAGATCGACGTCGTGGACCCGTCGGAGTTCAGCAACGTGCTCGAGGTGCGCGGCGTGGAGATCGACGGGTACCGCATCCTCCGCGCGAACAGCCCCGCGGCGCCGAACGCCATCGCGGCGGTCCTGCTCGCCCTGCGCGACGTCACGGGTGTCCGGCCGCAGTGCCACTTCGAGTGGGCCGAAGGAAACCCGCTCGGGCACCTGTTCCGCTACCTGATCCTGGGCCGCGGCGACACCGCGCCGGTGGTCCGGGAGATCATCCGCAGCGCGGAGAAGGACCCGGCCCGCCGGCCGGGCATCCACGTCGGCGGCTGACCGCGGCGCGCGGCCCGGCCCCGGGCCGCGTACCAGGTCAGCGCGACGACCAGGGCGAGGCCCAGCTCGACCACGTCACCGCCGTAGTACATGAGCTCGGCGCCGGCCTGCCGGTCGGCGGCCGCGAGCACCGTGCCCGGCGGTGGCGTGCGGTACAGCGTCTTGGCCAGCACGGCGTGCGCGGCCGCGGCCCCGATCAGAGCGACCGCACGCGGGGCGAGCCCGACCCGGTGGCGGACCGGGTCGAGCCGGCACACCGAAGCCGTGAAGAGCAGGCCGGCGAGGAAGACGTGCGCGTGGACCAGGACGTGCAGCACGGGCTCTCGGCCGGCCGCGGCGAAGAGGCCGGTCCGGTAGAGCAGCCAGAGGCCACCGGCTTCGAGGCCGGCCGCGACCGGCGGATACATCAGCACCGCGACCGGACGGGACCCGAGCACCGGCTTGAGCCGGCGGCGCGCCTCGGGTGACGCGCGCAGCAGCAACGTCATCGGGCGGCCGAGCACCAGCAGGAGCGGGGCCAGCATGCCGGTCAGGACGTGCTGCACCACGTGCCCGGTGAACCCGGGCACGCCCGGGAAGATCGCCGCGGCGACGCCGAGGGCGAACACGGCGTCCCGCGCCGGCGGCCACCGGTCGCCGCGGTCGCGCAGGCGCCACGCGCCCAGTTCGTAGGCGGCGAGTGCCGCCAGGGCCAGGAAAACCAGGACGTGTCCGTCGTGCACGATCACGCCACCTTCGCGCGGCGCAGAAGCAGCAGCCCGGCGGCCAACAGGAGCACCGCCACGACGTTCCACGTCCAGTCGTACGGCGTGAGGTCCACGTCGTACCGGATCTGGTGCAGGCCCAGCAGCTTGTGCTGGATCGTGCCGTCGTAGAGCTGGAAGCCGCCGGCGCCGGTCAGCGCACCGCCCGCGAGGGCCCGGCCGGACAGGCGGTCGCCCCGCCGCAGGTCGGCGACGAGCACCAGGCCGAACACGAGCGCGAACCACCCGAACGCGTGGAACAGCCCGTCGGAGACGAGCCCGGCGTCCGTCGTCGAACGGTCGTAGAAGTGGTGCCAGTGCAGCAACTGGTGGAACACCGTCTCGTCGACGAAGGCCGCGACGCCGACTCCGGCGAGCACGCCCGCCCACGCCGAACGGGCCCTCCTGACGTCGCCTCGCTCCGGCACCCGCACCACCTCCGGCATCAGGACTACCCACGTTCGCGCCGGACACGCACGCCGGTTTATCGCCGGAGTGCCCGGGTAGCCCGCCGCCCTAAGCAGCCGAGGGCACCGGAAGTGCCTCGCCCGCAAGGAGGTCGAGATGACACAGGGATCCGGCGGCCAGTCGCCGCCGTCGACGACGGACACCGCGAAGGACGAAGCACGCGAGGTGGCCACGACGGCCGCCGATCGCGGGAGTGAGGTGGCGCAGACCGCCGCGCAGGAAGTGAAACACGTCGCGGAGCACGCCCAGCGGGAAGCGCGCGACCTGCTCCGCGAAGGCCGGGACCAGCTGGAGGCCCAGGCCAGGGACGGCCAGCGGAAGGCGGCGCAGAGCCTCCACGAGCTGGCCGGTCAGCTGGACCGGATGGCCGAGCAGGCCGACTCCCCCGGCGTCGCCGCCGACGTCGCGCGGCAGGTGTCCGGCCGGACCCGGACGGTCGCGGACTGGCTGGAGCACCGCGAGCCCGGCGACCTGCTCGACGAGGTGCGGCGCTTCGCCCGCCGCCGTCCGGGCGCGTTCCTGGTGGGCGCGGCCGTGGCGGGCGCCGTCGTCGGGCGGCTCACGCGGGGTGTCGTCGCACAGCAGCAGGAGAACTCCGGGAGCTCACCGAACGGGCAGGCGGCCGCGGCCGCCCCGCCGCCGCACTCCGGGCCGGCCGGGATCCCACCGGTGCCGCCGGCTCCCGGGCCGGGCGGGACGGGGTATCCGCCTCCGGTCGCTCCGGGCGGGTACAACGCACCGCAGCCCGGCCCCGGCGGTGTCGCGCCGCAGCCCGCGCCCGGCGGCTTCACCGCGCCGCAGCCGGGTGGCCCCGTCGCGCCGGACCCCCTTCCGCAGCCCACCCGCTACTCCACACCCGGGCAGGTGCCGTGATGACGCAGCCCCCCGGCCTCCCGCCGCAAGCGGTCCCGCCGCCGGCGGTCCCCCCGCAGGCGGCCCCACCGGTCGACGTCGCCGACTCCTCCGTCGGCGAGCTGATGTCCAACGTCATGAAGGACGTCTCCACCCTGCTGCGGCAGGAGATGGCGCTGGCCAAGGCCGAGGTGAAGACCGAAGCCACCAAGGCCGCCAAGGGCGCGGGCATGTTCGGCGGCGCCGGGTTCGCCGGCTACATGGTCCTGCTGTTCCTGTCCGTCGCGCTCTGGCAAGGCTTGGAGAACGTGATGGACGGCGGCTGGGCCTCGCTCATCGTCGCGGCCCTGTGGGCGATCATCGGCGCGGTCCTCTACGCCACCGGGCGCAGCGAATTCCGCCGGGTCAACCCCAAACCCGAACGCACCGTCGAGACCCTGCAACGGGTTCCGGACGCACTGAAAGGCGAACGATCATGACCGAACCCGACCGGATCCGCCGTGAGATCGAAGGCACGCAACGGAACCTGAGCACCGACGTCAACGCGCTGACCGAAAAGGTGAGTCCCGGCCGCATCATGGAGCGCCGGGTCGGCCGGCTGCGCACGGCGTTCGGCAGCGCGAGGGACCGCGTCATGGGCACGGCTTCCGACCACGCGTCGACGGCCGGCGACAAGGTGGGTTCCGTAGCCTCCACCGCGCAGGACAAGGCGAGCTCGGTCGCGTCCACCGCGCAGGACAAGGTGAGCTCCGCGGCCGACGCCGTGTCGGAGGCCCCGGAGCAGATCCGCCGCGGCACCCAGGGCAACCCCTTGGCCGCCGGCCTGATCGCGTTCGGCGCCGGCTGGCTGGTGTCGTCCCTGCTGCCGGCGAGCGAGCCGGAACGCAAGCTGGCGGGCCAGGCGACGGACCTGGCGCGCGAGCAGCTGGCCCCGGTGGCCAAGCACGCGGCCGAAGAGCTCAAGGAGAACCTGCGCGAGCCGGCGCAGCAGGCCGTCGAGTCGGTGCGTTCCGAGGCCACCGACAGCGCGTCGACCGTCAAGGAAGAGGCGCAGTCCGCGACCGGTGACGTCACCGACCGGGCGCAGGAGGCCCAGCAGAACGTCCGTTCGTCGTGAGAACCCGGGGCACGGCGCGCACCGCAGGGTCGCGCCGTGCCCCGCCCGGGCGTCAGAGGCCCCGGGCCAGGACCGCCTGCGTGACCCGGTCGTCGATGGACGAAGTCGGGGCTTCCGTCGCCACCCACGGATCGCCGCCGAAGTAGCGCCGGAAGATGTTTTCCGCGGTGCGGGTGGCCACCGCCTGGGTGGTGAGCGTCGGATTGGCGCCGCCTGCGGCGTTGGCCAGCGCCGAGTTGTCGGCGACGAACAGCCGGTCCACCCAGCGGGCCTCGCCCGTGCTGTCCAGCACGGAGTCGGCCGCGTCGAGGCCCATCCGCATGCTCGACTGCACGTGGAGCAGCAGCGGCGCCCAGTCGAGGCGGTGCACGCTCCGCGCCCCCGCGAGCCGCAGCAGTTCCGCCGACCGCGCGGCCAGGAATTCGCGGTTGCGCCGGGTCCGGGCCGTGCGGGCGCGGTGGCGGACCTCGACGCGCGGGACGGGCCCGTGCGGGTCCGGCGGGATGATCGCCGACCGCGTCACCCGGTTCTCGGGCTGGACGTCGTCGTCGGTGACGACCAGCGCCGTGAGCAGCTTGTTGACGTCGCCCAGCGCCGTCTTGAGGTCATCGCCCACGAGGCGGCCGAGCGTGTCGGCGCCCTGGGGACCGACGCCCGCGCCGTTGTCGTAGTAGCCGGACATCCCGGCGTCGCTGTAGGCGAAGGCGAAGGCTTGCAACGCCGGCGGCAGGCAGACGTTCTCCACCCCGCCGTAGCCGGGGAAGTCGAGGCGGCAGTTGGAACCCGCGCCCTTCGACTCCCCGGTGTACTCGTCGAACGTGCCGACGACCCAGTCGAGGTGGTGCTCGGTCAGCCCGCGCCCGACCCAGTCGTTGGGGTTGGGCAGCCCGCTGTTGAGCCACAGCCGCGGATTTTCGACACAGCCGCCGGCCAGCACCACCACGCGTGCCTCGACGGTGTGCAGGACCCCGTCCGGCGTGCGGTAGACGACTCCGCGGGCCGCCGTGCGCGAACCGGCCGGCTCCGACAGCACCCGCACGACGTAGGCGTCCGTGACGAGCTCCGCCGCGCGGCCGCCGGGCGACCACGCGTCGGCGGTGAGCATCATGGGGACGTAGGAGTTGTCGGTGGACCGCTTGGCCTTGAGGTTGCGCGGCGCGTGCCGCGGTTCGAGGCAGCCCTGGAAGCAGTGCCCGCAGAAGGTGCAGCCCCGCGCTTCCGGGAACAGCAGCCGTGCGGGGTCGTCGGTGCGGCCGGCGGTGCCCTGGGGCTGCAGGATCGCGTTTTCCTGCGCCCGGTAGGCCGGTCCGCGCAGGTCCTTCCACGTCTGGTGCGTCAGGCCCATCCGCTCGGCGCCGCGGAAGAAGACGGCTTCCTTGGTGCCCATGGGTGCGGTGCGCACCGGCAGCGTCTCTTCGCACCACTCGTAGTACGGCCGGAGTTCGTTGTACGAAAACGGGAACACGTGCGCGGTGTCGTACTCGGCCCGGTCGGCGCCTTCGTAGCCGGCGAACGCGCCGGCCGGCGGGCGCGGACAGTTGCCGAAGTAGTGCAGCGTCGTCCCGCCGACGCCGGCGATCTGCCAGACGAACGAGTTCTGCGGGAAGTCCCGCAGCCACGGCGCTTCTTCGCGTCGCGACGGCCCGACCCGGAACCGCCCGGTGATCGGGTCGTTGGTGTCGTCCTCCAGCCGCGTCCACTCCTCCTCGGGACGCAGGTGCCGCGCTCCGGCTTCGAGCACGAGCACGTCGAGCCCGCGGGCGGCCAGCTCCTTGGCCACGACGGGTCCCCCGCCGCCGGCCCCGACGATCACGATGTCGCGCATGACGGCGTCCTCTCAGTCCGGTACCCGGTCGATTCCCCGGTAATAACCGCGGAATTCGTTCCACCCCTCGCCGATCCCCTGGTAGGCGCTGATCCGCCAGCCCACCGGAACGGCCGTCAGCCGGTTCGTGGCGCGGTCGAAGACGGCCGCTTCGGAATAGGCGATGAACGCGGCCAGCGTCGGAAGGGTGTCGAGGATGAAGCGCACGGGCGTACCGTCAGCGAGCCCGGGTTCCGCCAACCGGCGGAACACCTCGACCTTGTCCGCGAAGGAAAGATTGGCGAACGCGGCGGCGAACGGCCCCAGCGCGGCAGCCGGCGCGACCTCGACCGCGACGAGGTTCAGGATGGCCGCGACGGCCGCCGCCCCGGGCAGGTTCAGGTCGAAGGGCCGGCCGACGATCGGATAGGGGATGGCCTGGTCGTAGACGTACTGCAGCGCCGGCCCGGCGCCCGCGGCGACCCCGCCGTCCGAGGTGGAGGTCTCCCCTTGGCGGACGGAGAAGGGGTCCCCGCCCGGCACGAGGAAGGCGACGAGCCCGTCGAAGGCGTCGTCGATGGGCGGCAGGCCGGCCGCCTCGCCCGCGCCGCCACCGAACGCGAGCAGCAGCGGAATCGCCGCGGCCCCGCCCAGCAACGCGCGACGCCGGATCGGAAACGGTTCTTCGGAAACTGACATGATCACCACCGCGTTTCGCGTCCATTCATCGAAATGCGTTCGCGGACAACGACTTTAAACGGATTCACGGTCGTCGTCGGTCGCGGTGCGCGGACCACCCGATCGGCCGCCGGGCCGTTGTGGCCGGCGACGAAATCCCGGCCACTTCTCGCTTCTCCGGGTGACAACTCCCCGGGTTAAACGCGGCAAGTGGTGTACACCGGAAGTTCGTGCGCGAGCCACCCCGGCGGGGTAGCTTGCTTCGCGTGAAGACTCCGGCGCCGCTCGTCCTGGCCCTGTCCGCCGCGCTCACCCTGGCGCTCGGCTCACCCGCCTCCGCCGCCGGTGACCTGCTCGCGCCGGGACTGACCGTCTCCACCACCGTCACCGGGGCGGGCACCGGGCACAACACCTGGACCGTCACCGCGCAGGTGCCCGGGGGTTCCAGCCCCGATCCGGACGCGCCGCCGTCCGCGCTCGGGACCCGCGAGCACGCCGAGACGCTGACGACCGCCTTGCGCGCCAAGGGTTTCGCCGCCCGCGCCGAGCGGGTCGACTGGCCCGCGTTCGCCGACACTCCGCGCGGAGCCCTCGGCTGGCGCGTGCGAGTCGGTTCCTTCGCCGACCGCGCGCAGGCCGTCGCCACCGCGAGCGCCATGACCGCGAACGGCTTCACCGACGCCGTCGAATGGACCGGCCAGGACGGCCCCGAAGCCCAGGGCCCGCAGCGCGTCCGGGTCGCCGTCGTCGATCCGCGGCGGTTCCGCGGCGACGTCGTCGCCTCGCACGGCGAGTCGGTGGCCGGGCGGCGCACGACGTCGGCCCTGTCGGCCGCCGCGGGCGCGCTCGTCGGGACCAACGGCGGCTTCTTCGTCATCGACCCGCGCGACGGCATCCCCGGCGAACCGGCCGGCGTCGGCGTCTACCAGGGCCTCCTGCAGAGCGAAGCCACCGCCGGGCGGCCCGCGCTGCTGCTCGGGGACCGGCCGGCGATCGGCGTTCCGCGGACCGTGCTCACCGTCGGCGGTCACGAAGTCAACGGCGTCAACCGCAAGCCCGGCCTCATCCGCAACTGCGGCGAGCCCGGCGACGTCCCGACCGACCGGCCGCTGCACGACACGACCTGCACCCACCCCGACGAGCTGGTGCTCTTCACCCCGCAGCTGGGCACGCCGACCCCGGCCGGTGCCGGCGTCGAAGCCGTGCTGGACGCCCGCGACGTCGTCACGGCGGTGCGTCCCGCGGGCGGCGACGTGCCCGCGGGCGGGCACACCGTGCAGGGCATCGGCGCGGCGGCGACGTGGCTGAGCGACCACGCGCGGCCGGGCACGAGGCTGCCGGTCGGGACGCGGATCTTCGAAGCCGGCCGGCCGATCCACCCCACCGGCGTGGTCAACGGCGGCCCGTGGCTGGTCCGCGGCGGCCGGATCGCGGTGAACGCGGCGGCGGACGGCATCGCGCACCCGGGCGACCCATCGTTCGGGTACGGCTGGGGCGTCAAGCGCAACCCGCGCACGATGGTCGGCCTCGACCGCCAGGGGCGGCTGCTGATCGTCACGGCCGACGGCCGTCAGCCGGGGTTCGCCGAGGGTCTGTCCCTCATCGAGGGCGCGAAGCTGATGGCGCGGCTGGGCGCGGTGACCGCGATCAACCTCGACGGCGGCGGTTCGACGGCGATGGCGATCGACGGCAAGCTCGTCAGCTCCCCCTCGGACGCGACCGGCGAACGCCCGGTCGGCGATGCGCTGCTGGTGCTGCCGCGACGGTGATCCACCGGGTGGTTGGATGGCCGCGTGGAGCAGAAGAAATCATCCGAGCGGCTGGTGTTCTTCACCGACGCCGTGGTCGCGATCGCGCTGACGTTGCTGGTCCTGCCGCTCACCGAGCTGGTGCCGGAGCTGATCGCGGAGCACCGGCCCGCGCTGGAGGCCGTGACCGACAACTGGCCGAAGATCTTCAGCTTCCTGCTGAGCTTCGTCGTCATCGGCCGGTTCTGGTCCGTCCACCACACCATTTTCGAGCACGTGCGCTCGTACAGCACCGCGCTCCTGCGCGCGAACTTCTGCTGGCTGCTGACGATCGCCGTGCTGCCCTTCCCGACCGAGCTGATCGGCGCGTACCAGACCGAGCGCTTCACCGCGGTGTTCTACCTGGGGACGCTGCTGGCCAGCAGCGTGGCCAGCACCGCGCTGGTGGTCATCGTCCGCCGCGACCCGCAGGTCCACGGGGACGCCGAGCCGGTGTCGGACGCGGCGTTCTGGAACTACGTGGTCAGCACGGCCGTGTTCGCGCTCGCGGTCGTGGTCGCGCTCATCAAGCCCGGTTTCGGCTATTACGTCCTGTTGCTGCTGCTGGTCCCGGGGAGGCTCGTCCGCTGGGTGCTGGGGCGCCGCCCCGCCCGGTAAATCGGTTGGGCGGGACGACGGCGGCGCGCTATCGTGCCGGTGACCGTGACTCGACGCCGGGAGGTGAGCCCCATGAACGCTGTTTCGATGTGGGTGCTCCCCTCGTCGTCACGGTCGGGCGACTGACGTAGGGGTCGCCGGGAGCGCTTCGAGCACTCCCGAAAGGTACGAACCCATGGAAACTTTCCTCTCGGGCGAGCCCGCGGTGGTGATCACGCGGGTCGCGCCGCGGCTCTGGCACGCGCTGGACGACGACCGGGTGGCCGGCCGCGGCGAAGCATCGACGCGCCCCGACGGGCGGATGTTCCTCAGCATCGACGCCTGGCACCGATCGGTCTTCGACCAGCTCGCCGACGCGATGCTGGCGGATCTTCCCGCCCCACTCCACACGATCGTCGACGAGGCCGACACCGAGCTGGTGGCCGGCTGGGAACGAGCCGGCTTCACGACCCGGCGTCGCGAGTGGGAGTACTTCGTGCCCACTGACGCCGGCCCGGCGCTCCCGCCGCCGGGCGTGACGATCGTGCCCCGCGGCTCGGCTTCGGAGGGCCCGCTGCGGGAGCTGGACCGCGTGGTCCGCGCCGAAGTCGAGGCTTCGGTCGGCTGGCCGGAGATGCCGGCCGAGGTGCTGCCGCACCCGCCCGGGGACACCGTCGTGGACCCGGCGTTGTACGCGGCCGCGGCCGCGGGGGGCGAGTACGTGGGGCTGGTCCGGGTGGTCCAGGTGGCCCGGCTGCCCCGGATCGGCCTGATCGCGGTCCGCGCGGACCACCGGCGCCGGGGCATCGCCCGCGCGCTGCTGGCCGACGTGCTGGGTGCCCTGCGCGATGCGGGAATCCCCACGGCCTCGGCCGAAGTGAACGAAGCCGACCCGGCGGCGACGGCGTTGTTCGAGGGCCTCGGCGCCCGGCGGGCGAGCAGCAACCTGGAGCTGGTGCGCCATGGCGGGTAAGGGCGGCATCGAAGTCGAGGGCACCGTGCTCGAGTGCCTGCGCAACGCCACGTTCAAGGTGGAGCTGCCGAACGGGCACCAGGTGCTGGCGCACATCAGCGGGAAGATCCGCAAGAACTACATCAAGATCCTGCCGTACGACCGGGTGCTGGTGGAGCTGAGCCCGTACGACCTCGCCCGGGGCCGGATCCTGTTCCGCTACCGGTCCTAGCCGCCGGAGGTCGTGAGTGGGAAACCGGGTCAGGACCCTGTTTCTCACTCACGACCGGCCGCGGCAGCCAGCTCCGCCCGCCATTTCCGCTCGATCTCCCGCAGGAACTCCGGATCGCTCTCCGCCACCCGCGGAAAGGACTCCAGCCGCTCGTAAGGACGGCAAGCGTCGATGATCGCGCGGCTGTTGAACGGCGGTTCGCCCTCCACCGACAGCGGGTCCAGCTTGCTGCCCCACGTCCGCTTCATCACCTCGATGTCCTGAGAAGGGTCGCTGCGGGTCGACATCGCCCAGATGACCTGGTCGAGGTCCGCCGGGTCGATGTCGTCGTCCACCACCACGACGTAGCGGTTCATGTACGCCGCCGCCGGGCATTGCGCGGTCAGGTACGCCACCTGGCGCGCGTGCCCCGCGTACCGCTGCTTCAGCGACACCGCGATGAACAACCGCCCGCCGCCGGATTCGTGGGCCCACGCCTTGACCACGCCCGGGACGCCCGATGCGGCCAGCTCGTCCTGGATCATCGCCGACTTCATCACCGTGCGCATGTACGAATAGTCGTGCGGCGGCTTGCCCGGCGGGGCACCGAGCAGGATCGGGTCGTCGCGGTGGTACAGCCGCGTGATCTCCACGGCGAGGTTCGGCCGGCGGCGGCCCGAGTAGTACCCGGTCCACTCCCCGAACGGCCCTTCCTCGCGCAGGTGGTCCGGCCGCAGCCAGCCCTCGATCGCCAGCTCGCTGCCCGCCGGGATCGGCAGGCCGGTGTCCGGCCCGGGGACCACCGGGACGCGCTCGCCCAGCACCGCCCCGGCGTACTCGAGTTCCGAGATCCCGTGCGGGACCTCCGTGCCGCCCAACACGAGCAGCAGTGGGTCGTGTCCGAAGGAGACAGTCACCGGCGCGCGGCCCTCGCGTTCGAACCAGCGGCGGATGTTCTGGTCGCCGTGCTTGCCCGGCACCACCGCGAGAGTGACACTGCGGCCCTCGTCGGCCACCTCCATCCGGTAGCAGCCTCCATTGTGGACGCCGGTGTCCGGGTCGCTGGTGACGACGAAGCAGCCCGTCCCGATGAACCGGCCGCCGTCGTGGGCGTGCCACCGCGGCACCGGGAACCTCAGCAGGTCCACCTGGTCGCCGGGGACCTCGTTGGCCAGCAAGGGCGCGTCCTCGACCGGCCGCACCGGGAACTCCCGGGCCGACGCCGCCCAGCGCGACGGCTTCCCGCGCAGGGCCTCGACCACGCCGACGTCGTCGAGGTCGTCGCCCAGGCGCAGGGTCCGCCCGAACCGCCGCGGCGAGCCCGTGCTGCCGGTGAGCACCCGCATCCCGGCCGGGTAGCCGGCGATGTCGTCGAACAGCACCGCCGGCGACCCGGGCAGCCGGTAGCTCAGCTCCGCGATCCCGCCGATTTCGAGGTCCCAGTGCGCGCCCCGCACGGTGCGCAGCTCGCCGAACCCGGCGACGGCGTCGAGGTGCGAACGCAGGCTCAGCAGGGGTTCCGTCACGACTCGTCCCCGGCGAAGTGCGCGGCGACGACCGGCCACAGGTCGGGCCATTCCAGCAGGCTCAAGTGCCGCGCACGGTCGAGCACCTGGAGGCGCGCGCCCGTGATCCCGGCCGCCAGCTCACGAGACATCTCCGGCGGCGTCGCGTAATCTTCGGCGCCGACCAGGACCAGCGTCTCGGCCTGGACGTCGCCGAGCCGGTCGCGCGCGTCCAGCGTGCCGAGGGCCCGGCACGCGGCCGCGTGGGCCTTCGAGTCCGTCGCGACGAAGATGTCACACACCCGCTGGACTTCATCGGGATGCGAAGCGCGGAAGGCGTCGGCGAACCACCGGTCCCGCTGGAACTCCAGCTGGGCGACGCGGTCCAGGCCGAGTGCGCGCTCGGCCCGCTGCGCCCATTCGGCGACGCTGTCCGGGCCGTACCACGCGGTCGCGTCGGCGAGCACGAGCCGGTGCACGAGGTCCGGCCGCGTCGCGGCCAGGGTCAACGCGGTGCTGCCGCCCATCGACAGTCCGATGACGTCCGCCGGGCCGGCGCCGAAGTCCTCGATGACGGCGGCCGCGTCGGCGGCCATGTCGTCCACGGTGAACTCCGCACCGTCCCAAGAGGACTCGCCGTGCCCGCGCGCGTCGAGAGCGAGGACCTGCTGCCGCTGACCGAGGTGCTCGGCGACCGGGTCCCAGACCGCGCCACTGAGGGCCAGGGGGTGCAGCAGCACGACGGGACGGCCGTGGGTCCCGGTGCGGTGGACGTGCAGCTCTTTCACGCGCTCTTCCTTCCCTCGCGGGCTTCGCGGCGGGCGGCCGCGGCTTTGATCGCGGTGCGGATCTCGCCGTAGGTGCCGCAGCGGCAGATGTTGCCCTCCAGGTGCTCGGTGACGTCGTCGTCGGTCGGCCGCGGGTTCTCCGCCAGGAGCTCGTGCGTCATCAGCACGAATCCGGGGATGCAGTAGCCGCACTGCATCGCGCGGGCCGCGACGAACTCCTCGACGACCTCGTCGTCGTCCGGGAGGCCGTCGGCCGTCGTGATCTCGGCCTCGTCGTACCGCGCGGCGCGGGTCAGGCAGCTCGACACGCTGGTGCCGCCGGCGAGCACCGTGCAGGCCCCGCACGCGCCGACACCGCAGCCTTCGCGCGCGCTCGTCACGCCGAACTCGCGGCGCAGCACGTCGAGCAGCAGCTCGTCGTCGGCGACGGCCAGGCGGCGGCGCCGGCCGTTGACGGTCAGCTGGATCTCCCTCATGACTGCTCCTGCTCGGTGATCGCGGTGAGGATCCGTTCCGGGGTGAGCGGCAGTTCGGTCAGCCGGACGCCGGTCGCGTCGCGCACGGCGTTGGCGATCGCCGGCGCGAGGGGGATGATCGCGGTCTCCCCGACCCCCTTGGCCCCGAAGGGTCCGGTCCGATGTGGACTCTCGATGACGATCGGCGTCAGCTTGTCCGGCATGTCCTTGATGGACGGCAGCTGGTAGTCCAGCAGGGTGCCGTTGACGATCTGGCCCTCGTCGAACACGAGCTGGTCGAACAGCGCGTGCCCGACGCCCATGATCGCCGCGCCGGAGAGCTGCTGTTCGACCATGGCCGGGTTGATCGCGCGGCCGACGTCGCCGGCGACCGCGAGGTGCTCGATGTGCACGCGCCCGGTGGCGGTGTCCACGGTCAGCTGGACGGCGGCCGCGCCGGCGAACCAGTGCTCGGTGACCTGCGGCGACTGCCCGGTCTCGTGGTCGTAGGGCTGCCACGACGTGCTGAAGTTCGCCTCCGCGGTGAGCGTGGTGCCCCGCGCGCCGAAGTGGGCGAGCAGCAGGTCCGGGACGCTGACCGTGGCCTGGCTCTGGGCGCTGACCAGTCCGTCGCCGGTGATCTTGATATCGGTCGCCTCGACGTCGAAGTGCTTCGCCGCGAGCGCGGTCAGCTTGTCCCGCATGGATTCCGCGGCGAGCCGCACGGCGTTGCCCGTGTGGTAGGTCGAGCGCGAGCCCGCGGTGATCGTGTCGTACGGCGTGACGTCGGTGTCCGCGCCGATGACGCGCACCCGGCCCTCGCCGAGGCACAGCACCTCGGCGGCGATCT
This sequence comes from Amycolatopsis sp. NPDC051061, assembly GCF_040682935.1. Lineage (NCBI taxonomy): Bacteria > Bacillati > Actinomycetota > Actinomycetes > Pseudonocardiales > Pseudonocardiaceae > Amycolatopsis > Amycolatopsis sp. NPDC051061. The sequence continues at coordinate 91,540 of NZ_JBFBBZ010000014.1, read as the reverse complement.
GCGCCATGATCGTGTCGCTGCCCTGTCCCATGTCGACGGTGCTGATCAGCACGGTCGCCGAGCCGTCCTGGTTGAGCTGCACGGTGGCGTTGGAGATCGTCGGGGTCAGCACGGCCTTGATCCCGACCGCCACCCCGCGCCCGCGCACGAACCGGCCCTCCGCGGGCGGCAGCGGATCGGACCAGCCGATGGCTTCGGTGACGGCGTCGAGGCAGCCGACGAAGTCCGCGCTGTGCATCGGCGTGCCGACGGGCGCGATGTCGCCTTCCCGCAGCAGGTTGCGCCGCCGGAACACGGCCGGATCTTCGCCGCGTTCGCGCGCGAGCTCGTCCACAAGGGACTCGTGGGACCACGTCACCTGCGGTACGCCGAAGCCGCGGAACGGCCCGGCGGACGGCTTGTTCGTGTAGACGCAGCGGGAGCGCACGCGCACGTTGTCCACTTTGTACGGTCCGGTGGCGACCATGCCGGACTTGGCCGTGATGCGCGGCCCGACGTCGGCGTAGGCACCGGTGTCGTACCGGACGTCGGCGGTGGCGGCGACGATCCGGCCGTCCTCGCCGGCGGTCATGCTGCCGGAGACAGCCGCGCCGTGGCGCGTGGTGAGCAGGAACGCCTCTTCCCGCGTGGCGGTGATGCGCACGGGCTTGCGCTGCGTCCAGGCCAGGGCCGCGACCAGCGGCTCCAGCCGGTCGTACATCTTGGCGCCGAAGCTGCCGCCGAGCGGCGCGGTCCGCACCCGCACGCGGTTGAGCGGCAGGTCGAGCAGGTCGGCGAGGCTTTGCCGGACGTACGACGGCGTCTGCGTCGTCGCGAGCAGCTCGACCCGGTCGCCCTCGGGCCACGCGGCCGCGTACGGCAGCTCGATCGGCACGTGGTGGGTCGGCGGCGCCCAGAACTCGGCGGTCACCGTCGTCCCGTCGACGGCGTCCGGGTCGCCGCGGCGGAGGTTGAACTCGTAGTTCACGTTGGTGTCGCGCTTGCCGCGCAGGTGCTTGAGATCGCCGAACACCGCCGACGGCCGGAGCTCCTCGTGCACGAAAGAGGTTCCGGTGATGGCGTCGTCGACGTCGTGTACCGGGTCCAGTTCGTCGTACTCGACCTGGATCTCCTCGGCCGCGTGCCGGGCCTGCGCGACGCTGTGCGCGAGGACGGCCGCGACGGGCTCGCCGACGTAACGCACCTTGCCCACGGCCAGGCACGGCTGATCGGAGAACGCGGGGCCGGTCATCATCCGCTCGCCGAGCAGGGCGAACAGGTCCGCGCCGGTGACGACCGCGACGACACCCTCGGCCGCGAGCGCCCGGGAGGTGTCGACCGACACGATCCGCGCGTGCGGCCGGGTGCTGCGGTGGACGGCGACGTCGAGGCACGGCCGGACGGGTTCTTCGGCGGCGTACCGGAACTCCCCGCGGACCTTGGCCCGACCGTCGGTGCGCGCCCACCGCTCACCGACGGCGGCGCCGGCCGAGGAACGGGATCCGTCGCTCATCGTCATGCTCCTTCCAGGAACCACGCACGGCTTCTTCGACGGCCACCAGGCCGAGCCGGGTCTTGTAAGCGCTTCCCCCGCGCACGTCCGGGAGGGGGTCGATCAGCGGCCCGGCGACTTCCTTCGCCGTGGCCACGACTTCGTCGGCCGGGGTGTCGCCGGCCAGCTCGAACTGGGTGAACACCGGCACGTGGGCCAGCGCGCCGAGCCCGAGCCGGACCTGACGGCGGCCGCGGGAGGCGGGCACCACCAGCGCGGCGGCGGACGCGGCCGGCCAGTCGTTGACCGCGAGGCTCGACAGCTTGGCGAAGTGCGCGCCCGCGTCTTCGGGCTGCCGCGGGATCTCGACAGCCGTGATGATCTCGCCGGGCGCCAGTGCCGTCTGCTGGAAGTCGACGAAGAACTCCCGCGCGGGCACGGTCCGCTTCCCCCTCGACGACGTCAGCTCGACGCGCGCGTCGAGCACCATCAGGGCGGTCGGCGGGTCGAGCCGGTAGTCGCCGTGCGCGAGGTTGCCGCCGACGCTCGCGGTGTTGCGGACGCGGGGGTTGGCGACGCGGCCGTAGACGTCGGCGGCCAGCGGCGCGAGCTCCCGCACGAGCGGGCTGGTCTCCATCTGCCGCAGGGTGACCAGCGGGCCGGCGCGCAGGCCGTCCTTGGTGCGGGTGATCTCGCCCAGGCCCGGGACCGCACCGATGTCGACCAAGTCGGAGGCGAAGAGCACGCCCTGCTTGAGCAGGATCTGGACGGCGGTGCCGCCGCCGTAGACCATCGCGTCCTCGCCGGCCGCCATGATCGAGCAGGCTTCGCCGAGCGTGTCCGGGTAGTGGTAGACCGGCATCAGCTCTTCTTCCCGAACAGGCGGGCGAGCAGGCGGCGCCACCACGAGACGCGCTCGGGCGCTTCGGCCGGTGCCGACGGGCCGTTCCTCCGTTCGAGGACCCTGCGCAGCCCGGGGTTGTCCGGCCCCGGCGGGCCGGCGGCGCAGATTTCGGAGAAGGCCGCGACGAACTCCTTCTCGACCTCCTGCGAGCGGCGCCGCACGAGCGACTCGCCGAGCCGGCCGATCCGGCCCCAGATCGCCACGTCCAGGCTGTAGTCCACTTTGGACGCGTCCGGGCCGTCGGGCTGGACGCCGAGCCGCGCGTCGATCTTGATGGAGCTGCCGAGCTTGTGGTCCTCGCCCTTGAGCAGCGCCCGCACGAGTTCCGGCTCGTTCAGTTCGGTGATCTCCGCGGAGAACCCGGCGCTGAACCGGACGTGGGCGATCTCGTTCACCAGCCGGCCGCGGTAGTGCGCGGCGTCGGCCCGGTCCAGCTCGGTGCAGCCGGGCACGCTGACCCGCATCGAGTCGGGATCGAGGAAGTGCGCGAACACGCGATCGTGCCCGGCGGGGACGAGGAAGGAGGATCCGAGCTTCATGTGACCACCAAATCGGAAGACCGCCATAGAGGACTAGGTGTCTGATATAGAGGACATTAACACGAGCCTGGCGACACGCAAACCCGCTCGGCTACCGTGCGCGAAGAAGAACGACGAGGGGCGAGGATGACGAGCGACGTACCAGCGGTGCTGAGCGCCGTGCGGCTCCTGGAGCGGATCGCCCGGGACTGGCCGGAACCGGTGGCCTCCGGGGTGCTGATCGAGGAACTCGGTCTCAACCGCAGCACCTGCTACAACATCCTCGGTACCCTGCAGCGCGCCGGCTGGACCACCAGCCGCGACGGCTGGTCGCTCGGCCCGCGGGTGCTCGCGATGGCCCGCCTCTCCGAAGACTGGCTGACGGAAATCGTGCAGCAGGAACTCGACGCGCTCAACCAGCGGATCAACTTCGTCGCGTTCGCCGTGCAGCCGCACGGGAAGGGCGCGTACTCGGTACTGGCCAAGGGTGACCGCGGCAAGGGCGTGCGGATCACCGTCGGCATCGGCGACACGTTCCCGTTCTCCGCGCCGGCGATCATGCGCGCGTTCCACGCCTGGTCCGGGCCGGCCGAGGTGGACCGGCTGGTCGAGCAGTTCGGCGTCGAGGAGTTCACCTCCGCCACGGTCACCGCGCCCGGCGAGCTGCGCGCCGTCCTGGACCACACCCGCGAGCGCGGGTACGCCGAGAGCATCCGCGAGTACGACCTCGGCCAGTCCGGCGTGGCGGCGCCGGTGTTCGACGCCCAGGGCCACGTCTGCCTGGTCGTGTGCTCGCTGGCGTTCGCTTCGGAGCTCAACGAGTCCAATGTGGAGCACTACGGTGAGCTGATCCGCGACTGCGGGCTGCGCATCACCGAGCGCACCGGCGGCACTGCGAAGACCGCGGACTGAGACCTTCCCGCCCGCGATGCCATGAACGACTCTTTCAGGTCGTCCGACGACATGAACGACCCTTTCATGCCATCCGGCGCCGCGGTGTCCACAGTGGATCACGTCTTCACTCACACCGCACGTGCGCCATAAAGTCGCGCTTCATTCCGCTGATGCGGCGAGAATCTGCGAATACTCTCGCTGATGCGGAACAACGGTGGTCCGAGCGTCCGGAACGTTCCTTGACCTCGCCCGCCGGCTCGCTTACGGTTCCGCATGCAGGACTCGATGTCCTAGATAGAGGACAAGACTTCCGGCCCACGGCGGCCCGGAGAGGAGATCCCGTGTCCGAGGTCGCGCTCGCCCGGAAACCGTGGGCCAAGACGCTGAACCGCATGCAGTGGCGGTCCCTGTTCGCCGCGAACCTCGGCTGGCTCTTCGACGGCTTCGAGACCTACGCGCTCATCCTGACCGCGAGTCTCGTCCTGAGGACACTCGAGCCCACCGCGCCCGCGACGCAGGTGGCGTTCCTGACCGGCGCCACGATCGCCGTCACGCTGCTCGGCTGGGGCTTCGGCGGAATCGTCGGCGGGGTGTTCGCCGACTACTTCGGCCGCCGCAAAGCCCTCCTGACGTCGATGGTGCTGTACGCGGCGTTCACCGGCCTCACCGCGGTTTCGTGGTCGTGGACGTCGTTCCTCGTCCTGCGGTTCATCACCGGCTTCGCGCTCGGCTCGGAATGGGGCACCGGCACGTCGCTGGTCGCCGAAACCTGGCCGGCGCACGCCCGCGCCAAGGCCGCCGGCCTCATGCAGTGCGGGCTCGGCCTGGGGTTCTTCCTCGCCTCGGCCTGTTGGTACTTCATCGCGCCGCTGGGATCGGACTCCTGGCGGTACATGTTCCTCATCGGCGTGCTGCCGGCGCTGTTCGCGTTGTGGTTGCGCCGCAAGGTGCCCGAGTCCGACCAGTGGACCAGCGCCCACCGACGCCGCCGGGAGCTGAAGGAGCGCGGCGGCGAGCTGACCGCCCACGAAAAGTCGTTCACCCGGCTGACCCTGCGCCAGATCATGGTCGATCCCAAACTGCGCAGGCTGACCATCCTCGGTTCGCTGATGTCCCTGGTCACCACCCTCGGCTGGTGGGGCATCTCGACGTGGGTCCCCGCCTACGTCGCCTCGCGCGCCGCCGGCGCCGGGCATTCGGCGACGGCGTGGGCCAGCGGCGCCGGGATGATCTACAACGCCGGCGCGATCGCCGGGTACATCGCCTTCGGCTTCATCGCCGACCGCGTCGGCCGGAAACCCGCGGTGCTGCTGTACTTCGCGGCCTCGCTGATCCTCACGCCGGTGCTGTTCCTGTGGACGCACAGCCTCGGCCTGATCGTGGTCGTGCTCGTCGTCAACGGGTTCTTCACGCTCGGCCAGTACACGTGGATGCCGGTGTGGCTGCCCGAGTTCTACCCCACCCACCTGCGCGCCACCGGCGCGGCGTTCGTGTTCAACGCCGCGCGGTTCATCGCCTTCCTCGGCCCGCTCACCGCCGGCGCGATCATCTCGAAGCTCGGCGGGTACGGCGTCGCCGCGACCGCCGTCGGGTCGATCTACGTGCTGGGACTGGTCGTCGCCCCGTTCTGCCCCGAGACCCGGGGCCAAAAACTGCCTGACTGATCCCCGCGAAAGGGAAACTCCTTGTCGACCCTGCAGACGCCCACCGGCACCGGTGGGCTCACCCCCGTGCGCTCAATGACCGCCCGCATCCTGTTCTTCGCGTTCCTCGGCACGCTCTTCGACGGCGCCGAGCTCAACCTGGTCGGCTACCCGCTGTCCTACCTCGCGGAAAGCTTCCACGTCAGCACCATCCAGATCATCCAGGTCGCCACCCTGCAGGGGTTCGCCTCGATCGCGGGCGGGATCCTGTGCGGCTGGCTCGGCGACCTCTACGGCAGGCGGTGGACCTACACCGGGTCCGTGCTGGCGTTCGGCGTCGCCGCGCTGCTCGGCGGGCTCGCGCCGACCTACTTCCTGTTCCTGCTGACCCGGTTGCTCGCTGGCGTCGGGATGGGCGGGCTGTTCGGGCTGTCGTTCTCGATGTTCGCCGAGTGCTGGAAGACGCGCAAGCGCGGCATGATGGGCGGCTCGATCCAGGCGATGTACTTCGTCGGCCAGATCCTGACCGAAGGCGTGGTGTACGTCTGCCTCGTCGAGTTCGGCGAAGACCGCGGCTGGCGCACGGGGTACGTCCTGATCGGCGTCACGACGCTGGTGATCGGCATCGCCGCGGCCGTGCTGCTGCCGGAGTCCGAGCAGTGGCTGGTGTACCAGCGCGAACTGAAAGCGGGCCGGGTGCCCGAAAAGCTGCGCCGCACGAAGGTGCCGCTGCTGGACGTGTTCCGCGGCGGGTACGCGGCCGGCACGATCCTGTTCATGGGGCTGGCGACGGCATTGTTCCTCACCACGAACTCGCTCATCTCGTACCTTTCGACGTTCCTGATCAAGGTCGAGAAGGTGCCGCTGGGCACCGCGAGCCTGATCGTCCTCTTGGGACTGGTCGTCACCGGGCTCACCTATCCCCTGGCGGGAATCCTCTCGGACGTCCTGAAACGCAAGTGGTCGATGTTCGCGTCGGCGTTGTTCGGCGTGCTCGGGTTCGGCTGGTTCCTCAGCCTCGTCCTGAGCGGCTCGGCGAAGATCGGCACGGACTTCTGGACGTACCCGACGTTCTGGGCGCTGATGATGTGCGCCGGCGGCAGCGGCGGGTTCGGCGTGCTCGGCATCTGGATGGCCGAGTTCTTCCCGACGCGCGTCCGGTCGAGCGGTTCGAACCTCAGCTACTACGCCGGCCGCGGGTTCGGCGCCGGCCTCTTCCCGCTGGTCGCGCTGTCGCTCGCGGGCACGGTGCCGCTCGCGCTGGCGCTCGGCATCGTCGGCCCGGTGGCCGCGGCGGTCCTCGCGGTCGTGGCACCGGACAAGACCGGACGGCGCATCGAGGCGATCGAATGATCTCTCGCAGGGTGGTCGTCGCGATCACGGGCGCCAGCGGCGCCGCGTACGGCGTGCGGATCCTGGAGCTGCTGGCGTACCGGCCGGACGTCGAGGTGCACCTGGTGCTGTCGAAGGCCGGCGCGGTGACCGTGCGGCACGAATGCGGGCTTTCCCCGGCGGACCTGGGCAAGCTCGTGACGGTGCACCACCGGCCGGGCGAGATCGGCGCGTCCATCGCGTCGGGCTCGTTCCCGGTGGACGCGATGCTGGTGGCGCCGTGCTCGATCAAGACACTGTCGGCGATCGCGTGGAGCTACACCGACGACCTGGTCAGCCGGGCGGCGGACGTGTGTCTCAAGGAAGGGCGCCCGCTGCTGCTGATGGTGCGCGAAACGCCGTTGCACCTCGGGCACCTGCGGGCGATGACCGCGGCCGCCGAAGCGGGCGCGATCATCGCCCCACCGGTTCCGGCGTTCTACCCGCACCCGGCGACGGTGGACGACCTCGTGGACCACACGGCCCGGCGAGCGTTGGCGCGCGCCGGGTTGCGGGAGCTGGCTCCCCCGGCGTGGCAAGGAGATCTCAGCCGCGAGGGCTCCGGTCCGCGAACTCGACCGTGAAGCCGTCCGGGTCCCGCAGCTGCAGCTGCCGTTCGAAGCCGCGGTCGCGGGGCGGGCCCTGGACCGGCACCCCACGGGCGACGAAGTCCGCGTACAGCTCGTCGAGGTCGTCGGCCAGCAGCTCGACCTGGACGAACTGGCGCAGCCGGTCGGCCTCGCGCGAGACGACGGCGCCGAGCTCCAGCAGCCCGAGCGTCCCGCTTTCCAGGCGCAGCAACACGAACCGGCCGTTGCGGACTTCGGTCGTGAACCCGAGTGACTCGTAGAAGGGGACCGAACGGCCCAGGTCGGTGACGGGCAGGCTCATCCCGGCGAACGTGATCAAGGCGCACTCCTTCGGCTCAGTGCGCCAAAGGGGGTGCCGGGCGGGCGTTCCGACGCCGCACCCGCTCGCCGGCCAGCCTAGCCGAACTCCGCGAGCAGTGCCCGGATCGCCGGGCTGGCGTCCGCACTGCGCCGCCACGCCGCGTGGACTTCCCGCTTGGGCTGCCATCGCACCGGACGCGCGATCAGGTCCTCCCCCAGCGGCGGCCGCGCCAGGCGCGGGATCAGCGCGATCACCTCGCCCGAAGCGACCAGGGCCAGCTGCGTCGCGAAGTCGTCGACCAGGTGGCGGACGTCCGGCTCCTCCGGCGCGTCCGCGAACAGGCGCCGGAACCACTGGTGGCACACGGTTCCCGGCGGGCTGGTCACCCACGCGTGGCCCGCGAGATCGAGGCGGCCGAGCGGTTCGGTGGCCGACGCGAGCGGGTGCGACCGGCTGAGCACCACGTCGCCGACGTCGGTGTGCAGCAGCCGCCGCGTCAGCGACGGCGGGTGCGCGGCGGGCAGCCCGTCGGCGTCGTGGACGAGGGCGAGGTCGGCCGTTCCGGCGTCGACGCTGTGCAGCGCTTCCTCGGGGTCCTGCTCGGTGAGGTGGACGCGCAAGCCGGGACAGCGCACGGACAATCCGCGCAGCAGCGGCGCGAGCAGGCCGCGGATGGCGGTCGAGAACGCCACCACCCGGAGCGTGCCGCGCGGCGCGCCCTCCGAGACCGACCGGGCCGCTTCGGCGCACCGCTCCAGCGCCTGGAACACCTCCGGCGCCGAGTCGACGATCGCCTGCCCGGCCGGCGTCAGCACGACCCCGCGGCCCGCCGGCGCGAGCACCGGCACCCCGACCTGACGCTCCAGCCGCTTGATCTGCTGCGACACCGCCGAGGACGTGAACCCCAGTTCTTCGGCCGCGCGCGCCAGCGTCCCGAGCGCCGCCACCGACCGCAACGCGCGCAGCGCACCGACCTCGACCATCAAGCCAGATTACGCGGTATCGGCAAGAAACCATCGCTGGACCGCAGCAGTCGCGCCGGGCAGGCTTCGAGCCATGACCGACTTCGGCACCAACCTCGTCGCGATGGTGACCCCCATGCGGCCCGGTGGGACGCTCAGCGAACCCGGCCTCGCAAGCCTCGTCGAGCACCTGCTGGCCACCGGGTGCGACGGTCTCGTCGTCGGCGGGACCACCGGCGAGTCCCCCACCCTGACCGAGCCCGAAGCGGCCGGGCTCGTCCGGAGCGTCGTGACACGGGCCGGGAGCCGGGCCCGCGTGATCGCCGGCGTCGGCACCTACGACACGGCCGCGAGCGTCCGCCGGGCCCGCGAAGCCGAGGCGGCGGGCGCGGACGGGCTGCTGCTCGTCTGCCCCTACTATTCGCGCCCGACGCAGGCCGGGGTGATCGCCCACTGCCTGGCGGTGGCCGACGCGACCGAGCTGCCGGTGATGCTCTACGACGTCCCGGCGCGGGCCGGCATCGCGATGACGCCGGAGACGCTGGCCGAGCTGGCCGCCCACCCGCGGATCCGGGCGGTCAAGGACGCCAAGGGCGACCTGTTCGAGGCGATGACGGTGATGGCCCGCACGTCGCTGGCGTACTACTGCGGCATCGACGAGCTGAACCTGCCGTACTTGGCGTGCGGCGCGGCGGGGGTGGTGAGCGTCGTGGCCAACCTGGCGGCGGATCGCACGGCGGGCCTCATCGCCGCCGTCCGCCGCGGTGATCTGGAATCGGCTCGCGAGATCCAGGCTTCGCTGCTTCCGTTGGTGGAAGCCATCATGCGCTCCGGCCCCGGGGCGGTGACGGCCAAGGCGGCGCTGGCCGAGCTGGGAGTCATCCCGCACGCGACGGTGCGGCTGCCGCTGGTCGAGGACAACGACCGGCGGTCTTCCTGAAGCACACTCTCCCCCTCGACCCAACCCCTAAAGCTGTCCAACGACTAAAGCTTGCCCGATTTCGGGCAAGAATTTGAAGTTCGCGACATCGGCAGGGCATGATGGCCGACGTAGAGGACACCGACATCGTCGAGCGCGTCGCCGCGTCCACCGGGTTGCCGCCCGGGGTCGCCGCACGCGTCGTCGACGACGTCCTGGCCTTCTACCGGACACCCACCGAGCAGTACGTGCGCCGCAGGCACGCCGAGCTGCAGGCCGAAGGCCGGAAGAACCCCGAGATCTTCCCGCTGATCGCCGCCGAGCTCCGGGGCCGGCTCGTGGCCGCCCCCGACCTGTCCGAGCGCCAGCTGCGCCGCATCGTCTACGGCTGAGAGAGCCACGACTCAGCCCCGGGAAGAAGAGGTTCGCCATGTGCGGGATCGTCGGCTACATCGGCGGCCAGAACGCCGCCCCCATCCTCCTCGAAGGCCTGACCCGGCTCGAGTACCGCGGGTACGACTCCGCGGGTATCGCCGTGCTCGGCCCCAAGGACACCGCGCAGGTCCACCGCGTCGTCGGCCGGGTCCGCAACCTCGCCGCCGCGCTGCCCAAGCGCCTCGCCGGGAAGGTCGGCATCGGCCACACGCGGTGGGCCACGCACGGCCCCGCGTCGGAGGACAACGCGCACCCGCACACCTCGGAGGACGGCCGGATCTCCGTCGTCCACAACGGCATCATCGACAACGCCGACGCGCTGCGGGCCCAGCTCGCCGACGCCGGCGTCAAGCTCACCTCCGAGACCGACACCGAGGTCCTCGCCCACCTGATCGCGCGCTCCACCGCGGACACCCTCGAAGACGCCGTCGTCGAAGGGGTCTCGCGGATCACCGGCACGTACGCGATCGCCGTCACCGACTCCGCGCACCCGGACCGGCTGGTGATCGCACGCAACGGCTCGCCGCTGATCATCGGGGTCGGCGAGCGCGAGATGTTCGTCGCCAGCGACCTCGCCGCGCTGGTCCGGCACACCTCGCAGGTCGCGCACCTCGACGACGGCGAGTTCGCGACGGTCTTCGCGACCGGCTACCGGACCTTCACCGTCGACGAGAGCGACACGACCAAGCCCGCCACCGAGATCGACATCGCCGCCGAAGACCTCGACCTCGGCGGCTTCCCGCACTACATGGCCAAGGAGATCCAGGAGCAGCCCGAGTCCGTGGAGCGGATGATCCGCGGCCGGCTGGACCACCGCTTCGGCGTCGCCCGCCTCGACGGGCTCAACCTGACGCCCCGCGAGCTGCGCGGGTTCAGCCGCGTGAAGATCCTCGGCTGCGGCTCCGCCTACTACGTCGGGCAGATCGGCGCGACGATGATCGAGGAGCTGGCTCGCATCCCGGCCGACGCCGAAGCCGCGTCCGAGTTCCGCTACCGCAACCCGATCATCGAAGCCGACACGCTCTACATCGCGGTCAGCCAGTCCGGCGAGACGATCGACACCGCGTTCGCCGTCGAGGAGATCAAGCGCAAGGGCGGCCGAGTCGTCGGCCTCGTCAACGTCGTCGGCTCGACCATCGCCCGCGCCTGCGACGGCGGCGTCTACCTGCACGCCGGCCCGGAGATCGCGGTCGCCTCGACGAAGGCGCTGACGAACATGGCCGTCGGGTTCGCGCTGATCGCGCTGTCGCTCGGCCGGGTGCGCGATCTGTCCAATGCGGACGGACAGCGGATCATCGCCGCGATCCGCGCGCTGCCGGACCAGATCCGGACGGTCCTGGCCGCCGAGGCGGAGATCGCCGAGCACGCGAAGACCGCGGCGGCCGCGAACAGCCTGTTCTTCATCGGCCGCGTCCGCGGTTTCCCGGTGGCTCGCGAAGGCGCGCAGAAGTTCAAGGAGATCTCCTACCGCCACGCCGAGGCGTACCAGACCTCCGAGCTCAAGCACGGCCCGCTCGCGCTGATCGACGAGTCGCTCCCGACCGTCGCAATCGTGCCCGCCGACGAGCTGGCCGACCGCAACCTGGCCGCGATGCAGCAGATCCGGGCCCGCGGCGGGGCGGTCCTGGCGATCACGCACGACGACGTCGACTTCGGCGAGCTCGACGTCCCGCGCATCGTGGTGCCCCGGACCGAGCCGGAGCTCGACCCGATCCTGCTGACCCTCCCGCTGCAGCTGCTCGCCTACCACGCCGCGCTCACCTTGGGCTACGACATCGACAAGCCGCGAAACCTCGCGAAGTCCGTCACGGTCGAGTGAGCCTCAGCCGAGGCGGAAGTCGGCCACCCGGATCGGCGACGGCGTCGTTCCGGTGGAGACCTGCTGGTACATAACGGAAATCACGCCGGTGGCGGCGAGGCGCGAGTCGTCGACGTCGACCTCGCCGAATGCTTGCAGATCCGGGCTGTACACCGTCTTCCAGTCGGTCCACCCGCTCGCCTTCGACGCCGCGACGATCCGGCCGTACGGCATCACGAGGTAGGCGTTGTCGGCGCGGTCGAACACCAGCTTCGTGCGCTGGGTGGACTCGGGTGACACCGGCACCTCGCGCTTGGTCCAGCTGCCGTCGGTGGCCCGGCTGAGGAAGAACGTCCGGCCGTACTGCTTGCGCTGCGCGGAATAGTTCGTGACGCACTGGGTGAACCGGCCGGGCACGTAGCTGATCACAACGTGCGGCTGCCCCGCCGAGTCGACGGCCTGGCTCTCCTGGTTCATCAGCCCGTGGTCCACGCCGAGCGGGTCGACGACCGTGCCCGGCGAACCCACCGCGACCGGCGTGCCGCCCGTCGTCGCGACGACCGTGCCCGCGTTGGTCCGCCAGGTGCGGCCGCGGTCGTCGCTGTAGACGTAGCCGGTGTCGTGGTTGGCGAGCCCGCCGGCGTTGCACAGCACGCCGGTGTTGCCCTCGCGCCAGGTGAACGCGGCGTGCAGCCGGCCGCCGGGGCCGTAGGTGATGCCGTGCAGGTACATGTTGCGCGTCGTGCTGGTCACGCCGTTCCCGGACGTCCACGAGCCGGTCGCCGACGTCCACTTCCCGAGCTTGCGCCAGGTGCCGGCGCTGTACTCGGCGAGCTCGTCGACGCCGTTGCCGGACGCGCCGGTCCGGTAGCTCAGCTGCAGCCGCCGCTCCGGCGTGACCACGAACCGGGGGTAGGTGATCGCGCCGAGGTCGACGCCGTTCAGCGTGCGCTGCACCGGGCCGAAGGCGGCCGGCGTCCAGGCGTGCGAAGCGGGCGCGGACAGCAGGCCCGCAACCGATTCGGTGTAGAAGACCTGGTTGCCGTGGGTGTCCATGGCCACGTGCAGCCGGCCGTCCTCCGGGGAGACGCCCATCGAGATCACGTTGTGCGAATCGTCGACGGTCAGCTTGTGCGGCAGCACGAGGGTCTGCCACGCGCCCGTCCCGGCGCGCCGGGCGAGCACCGCGCCGCGGTCCGCGGTGTACCAGGCCGCGTACTGGTAGCCGGCGTAGCTGAAGATGCCGCTCTGCTGGAAGGAGTCGTTGTTCACCAGCCCGTCGTAGGAGACGAAGTACAGCGCGGCCGGGTCCAGCTGCGTGTCCCCGATCTTCGTCACGGAGACGGCGGCTTCCGCCGGTGCGGCGGGCACTAGCGAGAGGGCGGCGACCGCCAGCACGCCGAGGATCCGCGAAAGCGTTCTCTTCGTCGCCATGACTCCCCTTTCCGCGATGTTAACGTGAACAGGGTCGCCCTCGGCCCGGCCGCCGTCAACCGGCGAATGGGGGTTTCAGGCTTTTCCGGCGAGGACCGCGCCGGCGACCTCCGGCCGGCGCAGCCGGGCCTGCTTGGGCATGTTCCAGCCGAGCACGCCGGTGACCTCGCCGCCCCGGCGGTACTGCGCGACGAACCGGCCCGCGCGCACGCCACCTTCCACAATGGACACTTCGGCGTCCGCGGAGAGCGTCCCGTGCACGTGGATCCGCGCGTCGAACTGGTTGGTCCAGAGTACGGCACCGGCGTGTACGGCCGGTCCTCGCCGAGGATGTTCCCCGCGACGGCGACCCCCTGCTCGGTCGCGTTGGTCCGGTTCTCCAGACGCAGCAGCACGTCGAGACCTTCGTGGTGCCAGCAGGCGACGTCGCCGGCCGCGTAGATGCCGCCCGCCGCGCGGCACCGGGAGTCGCACACGACGCCGTTGTCGCACAGCACCCCGCTGCCCGCCAGCCAGTCCGTCGCCGGCGTGGCGCCGAACGCCACCACGACGACGTCGGCGGGCAGATCTTCACCCGTCGCCAAGCGAACGCCGGCGACCCGTCCATCCCGTGAGGACAGTCCGGTGACCGCCGCACCGAGTCGCAAGTGGACACCGCGGGCGGCGTGCAGCTCGGCGAGCAACCCCGCGACCAGGGGTCCGAACTGGTAGGCGAGCGGCGCGGGTTGCGGCCCGGCCAGCGTCACCGGAACGCCCCGGACCGCACACGGTCGCCGCGATCTCCGCGCCGAGCACGCCGTCGCCGACGACCACCACCCGCTTGTCCGGTGTCAGCTCCGCCCGCAGCGCCAGTGCGTCGTCGAGCGTGCGCAGGACGTGACGCCCGCGAGCCGGTCCTGGCCCGGCAGGGTGCGCGGGCGCAGGCCGGTGGCGAGCACGACGGCGTCCGCGGTCAGGGCGCGCCCGCTCTCCGTGTGGACGGTCCGCGCGCGGGCGTCCAGCCGCACCGCCGGGTCGCCGAGCACGAACTCGGCGTCCGATGCGGACAGTGCGTCCGGCGTGCGCAGGCTCGCCTGCTCCGGTGTCCAGCTCCCGGCGAGGACCTGTTTGGACAGCGGCGGCCGGTCGTAGGGCAGGTGCGCCTCGGCTCCCAGCACGGTCACGCGGTCCTCGTAGCCCTTGCGGCGCAACGCTTCCACCGTGGCGAGCGCTTAGCCACGCTGCGCGCCGACGACGAGGACCGTCACGCGTCCTCGCTCACCGAGATCGCGACGCCGGGGCACACACTCGCGGCCTCCCGGACGATCGCGTGGTGCGCTTCGCCCGGGGTCTCGTCGAGCAGGATCACGATGCCGTCGTCGTCGCGCTGGTCGAACACGTCCGGCGCGAGCATCACGCAGGTGCCGGCGCCGCAGCACTTGTCTTCGTCCACAGTGACCTTCATGGTCGTTCCTTTCCTCGGTGGGGGTGGGTCACGGGTGCGCGCCAGAGGCCGACCAGTGCGTCGGTCAGGCCGGTGGCGGCTTCGCGCCAGCTGGCTCGCGGGGTGTCGCCGCCTTCGGCCACCGCGCGTTCGCGCTCGGCCATCGTGTGGATCAGCAGCTGACGGGTCATGGCGTTGCGTTCGGCGCGGACCTCGGCGGGCAGCTCGGGCAGGCACCGGCTCAGCCCGTCGACGGTCCGCGCCAGCGACGGCGACGACAGCGTCTCCACCGCGACGGCCGACCGCAGCGACGGCTCGGTCATCACCTGCGCGGTGAACCGGGCGAACCAGCTCGGCCGGCCCGCCGCGGCCAGGTACTCGGTGGACGGGTGCACCAGGCACGCGACCCAGTCGCGCAGGTCCGCGCCGTCATCGAGGCCGGCCAGCATGCGCGCCCTCAGCTCCTCGACCCGCTCGGAATGCCGGCGGGCGATGGCCCGGACGAGGTCGGCCCGGGTGCCGAAGTGGTAGCCGACGGCGGTGTTGTTGCCCTGCCCGGCGGCCTCGCTGATCTGCCGGTTCGACACGGCCAGCACGCCGTGTTCGGCGTAGAGGCGTTCCGCCGCCGTCAGGATCGCCTCCCGCGTCGCGTGCGCCCGGGCAGGAGCGGTCACCACCGGACGGGCAGTTCCCGCAGACCGCCGACGGCGAGCCCTTCGACGCGGCGCAGTTCGTCCGCCGGGACGGCGAGCTCGAGCGAAGGCAGCTTGCGCAGCAGGACTTCCAGGACGACCTGCAGCTCGGTGCGGGCCAGCGGCTGCCCGAGGCACGCGTGCGCCCCGGCCCCGAAGGACAGGTGCGGGTTCGGGCTGCGGCCCAGGTCCATCTCGGCGGCGTTGTCGAACGCGCCTTCGTCGCGGTTGGCGGCGGCCATGCTGCACATCGCGGTGGTGCCGCCGGGCAAGACGGTGCCGGCGACCTCGAAGTCGTCGGTGAAGTAGCGCATCATGCCGACGCCCGCGTTGGCGTCGAGGCGCAGCGACTCCTCGACGGCGCTGCGCACCAGCGCCGGGTCGGCCAGCAGCCGTTCCCACCGGCTCCGGTCGGCGAGCAGCATCGCGACCATCTTGGCGATCATGTTGGCGGTGGTCTCGTGGCCGGCGATCAGCAGGCCGATGCCGGTGGCGATCAGCATGGGGTCGGGCCAGCCCTCGGGCAGCAACGCGCTGAGGATGTCCTCGCCGGGTTCGGCGCGCTTGGCGGCGATGAGCCCGCCCATGTACCGGCCGAACTCCTGCTGCGCGGCGTCGAACTCGGCTTGGGTGTAGCGGGTCATGCTGAGCATGACGTCCGACCAGTGCGCGAACCGGTCGCGGTCGGAGTCCGGCACGCCGAGCATGTCGCAGATGACCCAGACGGGCAGCGGGAAGGCGAGCCCGGCCTTGAGGTCCCCGGGCGCGCCCTTGGCGACGAGGTCGTCGATGAGCTGCTCGGCCATCGCCGCCATGCCGGGTCGCAGCGCGTTCATCCGCTTGGCGGTGAACCACTTCCCGAGGGTGCGGCGCCAGGTGAGGTGGGCCTCGCCGTGCTGCGGGAGGACGGTCGCCATCTCGCTGTTGAAGACTCCGCCGGACTCGGTGTCGGCGACGCGGGCGGCGTTGTCGGCCGGCGTGGGCCGGGTCCACCGCGGATCGGAGAGCACGCTCTTGACGTCGTCGTACCGGGTGATCAGGGCGGCTTCGTCCCCGCTGGCCAGCCGCACGTGCGCGACCGGGCACTTCTCGCGGAACTCGGCCCATTCGGACGGCGGCGCCAGCGCGGTCCCGGCGTGGAACGGGAAGCGCGGCAGATCGGTGTGGCTTTGCGTCATCGCGGGCTCCTCGTGGGTGAATGTCCCCTCTCACCGAGCATGGCCAAGGACCGTCATTACGTCAAGCGCTTGACTTAATTACAGGACCGACCGCCCCAATGTGGCCTTGGTTGCGCTCAACGCACCCAAGGGGCCCTTCGGTGCGTTCAACGCACCGAAGGCCACATTGGGGCGCTACTCGCGCTCGACCTTGCGGAGCCCGCCCTCGGGCGTCCACCACTCCACGACCAGCAGCGTCGCCTCAGGGTTCAGGTGGGTGTGGACCACCTCGGCGACGTCCACGCGGAAGCCGTCCCCTTCGAGAACCGCCCGGCCGGAGATCTTCGCCTCCCCCGGCCAGTCGGCTTCCGAGCCGTCGACCGGGTCGACCGTCGCACTGTGCAGGGCCAGCCTCGGGTCCCGCTTCAGGTCAGCGCCCTTGCGGGCGTCCGGCATCGAGCCGAACGTCAGCTCGCCGCCGGTGAACTTCGTCTCGATGCCGGAGATCCGCGGTGACCCGTCGGCCCGCAGGGTCGCGAGGGTCTTGTGCTTGTGCGCGTCGAACAGCCCCTGCACGCGCTGAGCGAACTCCGGTTCCGCCGCCTCGAACTCACGCCACGCCGTCATGCGGTCATGATGGCAGCCACCGCGCGTGGACCGCCGCGGGTTTGCGGAACACCAGCCCGGACGGCGCGGCCGGTTCCGCCAAGGCGATGCCCGGCAACCGGTCGAGCACGGTTTCCACGGCGATCCGCGTCTCCAGCCGGGCGAGGTCGGCGCCGAGGCAGAAGTGCGGCCCGTGGGCGAAGGCCAGTTGCTTGCGCAGGTTCGGCCGGCGAGGGTCGAAGACGTCCGGGTCCGGGAACACCGCGGGATCGCGGTTGGCGGCGGTGAGCGACACCGTGACGAGGTCGCCCCGCGCGATCGACGCTCCCGCGAGCGAGACGTCGCGGGTCGCGTACCGGTCGACCACCGCCGCCGCCGGTTCGAGCCGCAGTGACTCCTCGATCGCTTCCGGGATGAGCGCGCGGTCCAGGTGCGCCGGGTTTCGCAGCAGGTGCAGCAGGAGGTTGGCGATCATGCCCTCGGTGGTCTCGATGCCGCCGAACATCAGCACCGCCGCGTTCGACACCACCTCCGGCAAGTCCAGCACCGAAGCCGCCTCGGTCAGCAGCGAGCGCCGGCCGACCGAGCCCTCGATGTGCGCACGCAGCTCGCCGAACGCCGCCGAGCCACGGGAGTCCGGCGGACGGCCCGCCGAGATGTCGTCCACTGTGGACACGATCGCGTCGTACCAGGCCAGCACCTGCGCCGTGTCGGTGTCGTCCAGGCCCAGCGCGTCGGCCACCACCGCGACCGACAGCGGTCCGGCCAGCGCCCGCCGCAGCTCCGCGTGACCGGCCGCCGCGAACCCGTCGACCAACCGGGCGCATTCGGCGCGCACGAACCCGTCGAACCGGTCCTCGATCTCCCGGGGCCGGAAGTGCCGGGAGAACGGCGCGCGGTGCCGGGCGTGCTCGGCCGCGTCCAGCGAAAGCATCGACGGGCCGACGACCCGGGCCGTCGAAAAGCGGGGGTCGTCCACGGTGAAGGTGGCCGCGTCGCGCATCACCCGCAGAGCCAGGTCGTACCGCGTGACCAGCCAGCCGTTCAGCTCCGGCAGCCAGGCCACCGGCTCGGTCGCCCGGAGCCGGGCCAGCAGCGGGTACGGATCGGTGGTGAGCTGCCCGATCACGCCCGCAACCCCGCGATGAGCAGTCCGACCAGGCGGCGCGCGTCGTAGTCCGGGTTGTCCTCCGCGCCGACGCACAGGTTGCCCACCCCGCGCATCAGCTCCAGCGGTCGCACCCGCGCGATCAGCTCGGCCGCTTCGAGCAGCTCGGCGCACACCGGGACGAGACGCTCGAGGAAGTACGCGTGCAGCGAGTCGAAGCCGTCACCCTGCATGACTCCGGCCAGCCCGTGCTTGGTCACCAGGAAGTCGACGAACAGGTCGATCCACTGCGCCAGCGCCGCGTGCGGGGCGTCCGACGCCGCCAGCAACGCGGGTCCGGCTTCGGCGCACTCCTCCACCTGGTGCCGGTAGACGGCGACGATCAGGTCCGCCCGCGTCGGGAAGTGGCGGTAGATCGTGCCCATCCCGACGCCGGCCTTCGCCGCGATGTCGCGCACCGGCGCGTCCACGCCCGACGCGACGAAGACCGCGGCCGCCGCGTCGAGCAACGTCTTCTCGTTGCGCCGGGCGTCGGCGCGCTTGGGCTTGGTTCCGCTCACCACACCTCCCGAGGTTGCTAAACGGAACACTGCTCCGTATGGTTAGCGGAGCAACGTTCCGTTTGCCATCATGTCACGGAGGACCTCCCCATGCAGTACCGCACCCTGGGCCGGACCGGCGTCCGGGTCAGCACCCTCGCGCTCGGCGCGATGAACTTCGGCGCGATCGGCCGCACCACCCAGGCCGAGGCCACCGCCCTCGTCGACACCGCCATCGAGGGCGGGATCAACCTCGTCGACACCGCCGACATGTACGGCCAGGGCGAGTCCGAGGTCATGGTCGGCCAGGCCATCAAGAACCGCCGCGACGACCTCGTGCTCGCCACGAAAGCGGCGATGCCGATGAGCGACGAGCGCAACCACCAGGGCAGCTCGCGCCGCTGGCTGGTCAAGGCGCTGGACGACAGCCTGCGCCGCCTCGACGTCGACCACGTCGACCTCTACCAGATCCACCGCTGGGACCCCGCCACCAGCGACGAGGAAACGCTTTCCGCGCTGACCGACCTCCAGCGCGCGGGCAAGATCCGCGCCTTCGGCTCGTCGACGTTCCCCGCGTACCGGATCGTGCAGGCCCAGTGGGCCGCGCGGGAAAACCACCTGAGCCGGTACGTCACCGAGCAGCCCAGCTACTCGATCCTGCAACGCGGCATCGAGACCCACGTGCTCCCGGTGACGCAGGAGTACGGCCTCGGCGTCCTGGCCTGGAGTCCCCTGGCGTCCGGCTGGCTGTCGGGGGCGATCCGCGCCGGACAGGAGATCACGACCAGCCGCTCGAAGGTTCTGCCCCAGCGCTTCGACCTCACCGACCCCGCCAACCGGGCCCGGCTCGACGCCGTCGAGAAGCTGGCCAAGCTCGCCGGCCAAGCGCAGCTTTCGCTGGTTCAGCTGGCGCTCGGCTTCGTGACCGCCCATCCGGGCGTGACCAGCGCGCTCATCGGCCCCCGCACGCTCGACCACCTGCGCTCGCAGCTCGAAGCGGCCGACACCGTGCTGCCCGCCGACGTGCTCGACGAAATCGACACGATCGTCGCGCCCGGCGTCGACCTGGCCGCGCACGAGAAGTTCGACACCCCGCCCGCCCTGCTCGACCCGTCCCTCCGGAGGCGTTGATGACTCCCCGTTTCGGCATCCTGACCGCACCCATGAACGTCGGCTACGACGAGATCCTGCGCGTCTGGCGCGAAGCCGACACCGTGCCCGAGATCGCGCACGCCTGGCTGTTCGACCACCTCATGCCGATCGGCGGCGACCCGGACGGCCCCATCTTCGAAGGCTGGACCCTGCTTTCGGCGCTGGCCGCGCAGACCGAGCGGATGCGGCTCGGCCTGCTCGTCACCAGCAACCGCTTCCGGCCGCCCGGGGTGCTGGCGAAGATCGCCACCACCGTGGACATCGTGTCCGGCGGGCGCCTCGACTTCGGCATCGGCGCCGGTTCCCGCCCGAGCCACCCGCTGGCCCGCCGCGAATACGACGGCCACGGCCTGCCCTACCACACCCAGGACGACGCCGTCGCCGCGCTCGCCGAGGCCTGTACCGTCATCCGTCGCTTGTGGACGGACGACGAACCGTTCGACTTCGACGGCGAGTACGTCAAGCTCAAGGGCGCGTTCGGCAACCCGAAGCCGGTCCAGTCGCACCCGCCGATCATGATCGGTGGCCGGGCGAGCGCAACGTTGCGCGTGGTCGCCGAGCACGCCGACCTGTGGAACATCCCCGGTGGCGGCGACATCGAAGACCTCGCCGGCCGCAGCAGGCTCCTCGACCGCTACTGCGAGGAGATCGGCCGCGACCCGGCGTCGATCACCCGCTCGATCTTCCTGCCGGTCGACTACGACAAGCCCGCCGCCACGCGAGAGAAGATCGAAGAAGCCGTCGGCGCCGGCTTCGGGCACATCGTGCTCGGGCTGGCGAACCCGTACCCGGACGGCGTCGTGCGGTGGGTCGCCGACGAGCTGATCCGCTGAGCTCGGCCGCGGCTGCCGCCGAGGTGCTCAGTCCTTGCGGAACAGTCCGGCGAGCAGGAAGGGCACGCCGAATAGGCCGGTGGCCGCCCGCATCGGGCGCAGTTCGACCTCGGCGTAGCCGTCGAAGAGCCGGCGCAGCTCGTCCGGCGTGTACGCGAGACCGCCGTGGAGACCGCGATCGCGGTAGAGCTGCGCGTCCGGGACTTCGGTGCCGGAGCCCGGATCGCCGGTGTCCGCGGCGAAACACGCGACACCGAAGTGGCCACCCGGTTTCAGGTGGCGGTCGAGCAAGGCCAGGTAGCTGATCCGCCGGTGCGGCGCGAGGTGGTGCAGGCAACCCGAGTCGTAGACCAGGTCGTACGTCTGGTGCGGCAGGTCCATGGCGAAGATGTCGGCCTGGTGGAAGCGGACGCCGGTGCCGCGCTCGGCCGCCCAGGCGATCGCGGTGGGCGACCGGTCGACCGCATCCACCTCGTAGCCCGCTTCGGCGAGCCTTCGCGCGTTGCGCCCCGGCCCGCAGCCCAGCTCCAGCGCTCGGCCACCTTGTAGCGGCCCGTCGCGGAGCCAGGCGTCGAGGCTTTCGTCGGGCTGGTCGACGAAGAGGCCGTCCGGCATCCGCAGGAGGTCTTCGACCGACCGGATGTCCCGGTTCACGCCTCGACGCGCTCTCGCACGGCCTCGAGTTCTCGGTGGACGACCGCCATCTGCGCGTCGACCGTCGCGGATTCGGTGCCCTCGGGGAAGAAGAGGCTGAAGATCAGCTCGGCGCCGGTCAGGTTGGGCACCACTCGGGTGAAGAGGCCGAGGTGGGGGGCGTCGGCACTGACGAAGTCGACGACGCCGTGGTCCTTCGCGGCTTTGACGGCCATCTTCTGCGATCCGGCATCGGCTTGGACGCGCCAGACGTCGTCATGGTCGTGCTGGACGGTCCGGGCGAAACCCGGCGCCCATTCGGGGATGTGACGAGCATCGGAGAGGTAGTCGAAGACCCGCTCGGGCGGGGCGGAGAGGGAGATGGTGCGCGTCTCGGCGCGGCCCGTTTCGATGGATGTCATACCCGAAACGATACGCACATGCGTATGATTTGTCCAAGCGTAAGATCCCCCGCGTGACGGAGGACGACGACCTGGCGGCCCTCTGCGCCGGAGCGGGCCGCGCCCTGGCCGAGGCCGAGCGCCCGATCCTGGAGGAGCACGGGCTCTCGATGTGGCAGTACGTGGTGCTGTCGGCCCTGTCCCCGGGGGCGGCGCCCAGTCAGCTGGCCCTGGCCCAGCAGATCCACTACGACAAGACGCGGTTGATCGTGTTGCTGGACGCGCTGGTCGCGGAGGGGCTGGTGAGCCGCTCGCCGGACCCGTCGGACCGCCGGGCCCGGGTGGTCCGGTTGACGAACCTCGGGATCCAGCGCCACGCGGCGGTGCGCGACGCGATCCGGGCGGTGGAGGAACGGATGCTGGCGGGGTTGAGCGCCGAACAGCGGCGGGTGCTGCGGTCGGCTTTGGCCCATCTGGCCCACTCGGACTCGACGTAGTGAACGACTCGTTCAGGGCGCCTGGCGCCATGAACGAGTCGTTCACCTCGGTTCAGCCCACCGAGCAAAGGGTTCCGTTGAGCCTGAACGCCGTCGGCAGGATGTTCGGCCCGCCGTAGTCCGCGACGAACCCGACATCCGCACCCGACCCCAGCGGGGCCGACGACGTCACCTTCACCGCGGAACCCTCCTGCGTCCACGTCCCGTTCCAGCCGCTCGTGACCCGCTGCCGCGCGGTCGGCCACGTGAACGTCAGGGTCCAGTCGCCCACCGCGGCGGTCGAGACCACGTGGATCCCGCCTACGAAACCGCTCGCCCAGTCGTTCACATCGGTCAACGTCACCGTGCAGCTGCTCGAGGCCGGCGCACCCGTCGTGAGGGTCAACGGCGGCGACGCCCACGAAACGTTCCCCGCCGCGTCCCGCGCCAGGACGTTCACCGTGTAGCGACGGCCCGGGACCAGGTTGCCGACGCTCAACGACGTCCCCGTCGTCTCGCCCCACTCTTCACTGACCAGGCTTGCCTGCCGGTACACCTCGTACTTCACGCCCGGCGCGGACGCGGGCCAGCTGATCGTCGCCGTCGTGTCGGTCGTCGTCGCCGTCGGCTGCCCCGGTGCGGCCACCGCAACCGAAGCAGCGGCGTGCAGAACCAGGGTCGTCAAAGAATACGGCGGCACCGTCCGGTCCCACGAAGACGCGTGGGTGATCGACGACGCGCCGTTCGTGAAGGTGAACACCTCGGAGACGGACGCCGCGGGGTCCAGGTTCACCACCCGAGCCTCGGCAGGGTCCTTGTTCACCAGCAGCACCGCGAGATCCCCGTCCGGACGACGGACCGCGTGCACGTCGAGCAGCGGGTCGTCGGCGCCGGCCCGCACGAACTGGTCACCCGGCCGCGCGAACACACTCAGCATCTTCAGCCCGTAATACGGCGCGAACGGCGTGTTGAGCGCGGGCTCGCACCCACCGTCGAGACACGTCGCACTCGAAAGCAGGCCGAGGTCGCCGTAGTCCGGATAACCGGCCACTGTGGACAGTGCGGTCGCGCCGTTGTGCGTGTCCCACCAGTCCACGGTGAACACGCCGTTTTCCAGCAGGGACGCGTAGGCCTCGGCCGCGAACAGCGCGCCCGGCTGGGTGTTCATGCCGACCGGGGTGTTCGTCTCGGTGAGGGCGATGCCGAGGGGGCGGCCCGCGTACCGCGTGATCTCCTCCCGCGCCAGGTAGATCATGTCGTCCACCTGCTCGGTCTTGGTGAGCGCCTCCGCGGCCGTCGACCCGCTCGGGTACCAGTGCAGCACGGCGAAGTCGATGTGCGGGCCCGCGATCGACAGCACCGTCCGGTTCCACGTGCCGGTGTCCCCGGCCGCGACGATGCCGTCCGGCCAGTTCGCCGGCGTCGTCAGCACCGCGCCGATCTTCACCGACGGGTCGACGGCCTTCATCGCGTCGGCGTAGGCCACGACGCCCGCGGCGTACGCGGCCGGGCTCTTGTCTTCGTGGTTGTCGGCCTCCCAGTTCGCGCCGTAGTGACCGTTGCCGTAGAGCTCGTTGCCGATCTCCCAGTACTTGACGCCGTAATCCTTCGTGACGTTCGCGTACCGCACCCAGTCCGCGGCCTCCTCCGGCGTCCCGGTGCCGTAGTTGGCGATGACGATCGGCTGCGCGCCGGCCCGCCGGACGCCGCCCATGAACGTGTCGAAGTCCGTGCCGGGCGCCACGTACCCGCCCGGCGCGGTGTTGTCCTTCCAGTGGTAGATGTCGCCGTAGGAGCCGCCGGGGTAGCGCATCGTGCGGACCCCGGCGCCGCCGAGCAGGTCGGCCACGGCATCGGTGCCGAGCTGGCTGTCCCACACCGCGTGGTTGACGCCGAGGGCGGTGTCCGGCACGGTGGCCAGCCCCGCTCGGGCGTTGATCGTCACGGTCGCTTCGGACGGCGCCGCCGCGGCCGCCGCCGGCACGGCCGCCACGAGCACGGCGGCCACCGGCCACGCTGCCCAGCGCAGACGTCGAGCTGTCATGGAAAGTCCATCCTCACTCGTCGAGACGTACGGATGGCTGAGAGCGCTCTCAGAGCAGAGAACCAGTGCGCGGCCCGGAAGTCAACGCCGGCTCCCCCGAGCGCCCCAATGTGGCCTTCGGTGCGTTGAACGCACCCAAGGCGGCCTTCGGTGCGTTCAACGCAACCAAGGCCACCTTGGGGCGCTGCGGCGCGGGGTCAACGAAAGTCCCGGGACGGCCCGGCCCGCATCGAAAGATCGAGGGTTTCGAGGCGGTCGGCGACGAGCGTGACGACTCCCTCGCCGACCTGCGCCTGCCCGCGGACCAGCAGCGCGGCGCTGGTGCGGGCGACCAGACGCTGCCGCTGCCACAGGCCGGGCGAGACGAGGACGTTGGCCATGCCCGTCTCGTCCTCGAGGTTGAGGAACGTGATCCCGCCGGCGGTGGCCGGGCGCTGCCGGTGCGTCACCGCGCCGCCGACCCACACCCGCGTCCCGTCCTCGACCCGCATGAGCTCCGCGACGGTGATCGCGCCGCGCCGGGTGAGCAGCGCGCGCAGGTACTCGACGGGGTGGCTGTCCGGGGAGACGCCGGTGGCCCACAGGTCCGCGGCGGTGACCTCCAGCCGGGTCATGCCCGGCAGCGCGGGCGCGTCGAGGCCCGGGGCGAGGCCGGGCAGGTGCCCGGGCCTGGTGGCCGCCGCGGCACCGGCGGCCCAGAGGTCCTGGCGCCGGTCGGCGCCGAACGCGCCCGCGGTGGCCAGGGCTTCGACGGCGTTCTTCTTCAGCTGGACGCGGCGGGTGAGCTCGCCGACGCCGGCGTACGGGCCGTTCGCGTCGCGCTCGGCGACGATCCGGTCGGCGATCGCCTCGCCGAGGTGACGGACCCCGGCGAGGCCCAAGCGAAGCGCGACGCCACCGGTGCTCCCGGCGTCGGGTTCGAGGGTGGCGTGCGCGAGGCTGGCGTTGATGTCGGGCTCGCGGACGCGGACGCCGTGGCGGCGCGCGTCCGCGACCAGGGACTGCGGGCTGTAGAAGCCCATCGGCTGCGCGCGAAGCAGCCCGGCGCAGAACGCGGCCGGGTAGTAGCGCTTGAACCACGCCGACGCGTAGACGAGCAGCGCGAACGACATCGAGTGCGCTTCGGGAAAGCCGTAGCCGGAAAAGGCGTGGATCTGCTCGAAGATGCGCGTCGCCAGCTCGCGGTCGAGGCCGTTGGCTTCGCAGCCGGCGAAGAACCGCGCCATCAGCGCCTTCATCTTCGCGCTGGACCGCTTGGCGCCCATGGCGCGGCGCAGCTGATCGGCTTCAGCGCCGGTGAACGAGGCGACGTCGACGGCCATCTGCATCACCTGTTCCTGGAACAGCGGCACGCCGAGCGTCCGGTCCAAGGCCCCGGCGAGCAGCGGATGGGCGTGCTGCCACTCCTCTTCCTCGCGGCGCCGCCGGATGTACGGGTGCACCGAGCCGCCCTGGATCGGGCCGGGCCGGATCAGCGCGACTTCGACGACGAGGTCGTAGAACTTCCGCGGCCGCAACCGCGGCAGCGTCGCCAGCTGCGCGCGGGACTCCACTTGGAACACTCCGACGGCGTCGGCTTCGCAGAGCATGTCGTAGACGCTCGGGTCGGCGAGGTCGAGCTCGCCCAGGTCCACAGTGGATCCGTGGTGCTCGGTGACGAGGTCGATCGTGTAGTGGAGCGCGGACAGCATGCCGAGGCCGAGCAGGTCGAACTTGACCAGGCCGACGGTGGCGCAGTCGTCCTTGTCCCACTGCAGGATGCTGCGATCCTTCATCGTCGCCCACTCGACCGGGACCACTTCGGACACCGGCTGTTTCGAGATGACCATGCCGCCGGAGTGGATGCCGAGGTGGCGCGGGAAGTCCTCGATCCGGGCGGCCAGTTCGAGGACGTCGGCGGGGATCTCCCCGGCCGTCTGCTGGCGGGTGCCGCCCCAGCGGTCGACGAGCTTGCTGTAGGCGTCCTGCTGCCCGGGGCTGTGACCGAGGGCTTTCGCGGCGTCGCGGATCGCGGACGGCGCCCGGTAGGTGATGACGTTGGCGACCTGCGCGGCGTGGAAGCGGCCGTGTTTCTCGTAGACGTACTGGATGGCTTCCTCGCGCCGGTCGGACTCGATGTCGATGTCGATGTCCGGTGGCCCGTCCCGCTCCGGGGCCAGGAAGCGTTCGAACAGCAGGTTCCACTTCACCGGGTCGGCGTGGCAGATTTCCAGCGCGTAGCAGACCGCGGAGTTCGCCGCGGAACCGCGGCCCTGGCAGAGGATGTCCGCTTCCTTGCAGAACCGGACGATGTCCCACACCACCAGGAAATAGCCGGGGAAACGGAGTTTCCCGATGACGGCGAGCTCGTGGTCGAGCTGGGCGTAGGCCTTCGGGTTCTCCTCCCGTGACCCGTACCGTTTCGCCGCGCCGCGCCAGGTCAGCTCGCTCAGGTACGACATCTCGTCGTGGCCGGCCGGCACCGGGAACGGCGGGAGGTCGGGGGCGACGAGCTTCAGGTCGAACGCGACCTCGACGCCGAGGACGGCGGCGCGGCCGACCGCGCCGGGATAGCGGCGCTCGAAGCGGCGGCGCTGTTCCATCCCGGACCGCAGGAACGCCTGTCCCGACGGCGGCCGCCAGCCTTCGAGCTCCTCGGCCGGCCGCCGGGCCCGGACAGCCGCGACCATGTCGGCCACGACGGCGTCTTCCGGACGGGCGTAGTGCGCGTTGTTGGAGACGACGGTCGGCAGCCGCAGCTCCTTCGCCATCGCGGCGAGGTGGTCGTTGGCCGCGTCGTCGAGGGGTTGCCGGTGGTCGATCAGCTCGACGGCGACGTGCCGCGGCCCGAACCAGTCCGCGAGCCGGCCCAGCTCGGCCCGCGCGGCGGCCGGCCCGTGCTCGGCGAGCGCCCGGCGGACCGGCCCCTTGCGGCACCCGGTGAGGACGACGACGTGCCCGGCCAGCTCGTCGACGAGCTCCTCGAGGTCGTAGACGGGCCGGCCCTTCTCACCGCCGGCGAGCTGGGCGCGGGAGATGACTTTGCAGAGCCGGTGGTAACCCGCCTGCTGCCGCGCGATCACCAGCAGGTGCGTTCCTTTCGGGTCGGGTTCGCCGCCCTGCGGCGCGGGCAGGTCGAGCGACAGCTCGGCCCCGAACCCGACGCGGACGCCGAGCTCCCGGGCGGCGTCGTTGAACCGGACGGCGCCGTACAGGCCGTCGTGGTCGGTGAGGACGAGGGCGTCGAGCTCGAGCCGCGCGGCCTCCTCGACGAGCGTCTCGGGGTGGCTCGCGCCGTCGAGGAAGCTGAAGTTGGAGTGGACGTGCAGCTCGGCGTAGGGGGCGCGGATCCGGTCGCCGGCGTCGTCGCGGCGTCGGCGGGTCCGGAGATCGGGTGGCGCGCCGGCGTACCCTTCGCGTTTGCGCGACCACGCCGGGGCATCGCTCCCGTCGCCGGGGACGGGCGGCCGCCCGGAGGCGATCCGCTCCACTTCGGACCACGGCACACTCGGATTGTTGAACGCCAAAACTCCGCTCCCCACAAGGAGTTCGCTGTGGGGAAGCCAGCGACTACTGTTCGAACACACGGACGACTACCGTGGCTCGATCCTGAGCCGGGGAGCGTCCGGTGTCAACTCGGGAGTCGCATCGATCACAAAGGACTAGTCGTAGACGCCCTCGACTGTCCACTGTGGATCTACGCCGACGATGGCTTCGAGCAGCAGGGCGAGGTCGTCGTCCTCGCCTTCCAGCACCACCTGCATCCGGGCCTTCGGCCGCGCGCCGCGCTTGGCCGGCAACGCCGGGTGCACGATCCAGGGACCCGCCGAGCCGAGGACCCGGCGCGCCGGGCGGCCGTCGATCGCGATCGTCGCCGGGGGGTAGCTGAGCTCGCCGCGCTCGGTGCAGCGGACCACGTCGCCCACCGCGTCGAGCACCCGCGCCGCCGGTGGCCGGGGTGGCACCCAGGCCGGTGACGGGGCCGGCAGGCGGCCCGGCCACGGCCGGTCCTCGGCCACCGGGCGCCGCGGCTCGCCCCACGGGACCAGGCGGACGCGCTCGGCCGGGCCGCGGCCGCCGTCGAGCAACGGGGTGAAGACGGCATCGGGCCCGAGCAGGCCCTGGATGCGCACCAGGGCGCGGCCGGCGCGCTCGGCGGCGTCGGCGTCGCGGCCCATCGACCCGAGCTGCAGCTGCAACGCCTGCCCGCCGACGACCTCTTCGGGGTCGAGGCGCAGCCGGACGATCCCGGCGGTGGGCCGGTCCCGGGTGGTGAGCCAGCCTTCGCACTGCCAGCGCACGCGGTCCGCCGTCGCGCGGGCGGTCAGGGGTTCGGCGCAGCGCCAGACGCGGACGCGTTCTTCGCCGGCTTCGGTGACGGCGACGATGGCCAGGCGCGTGCAGGCGAGGCCGTGGTTCGCGAGGCCGGCGAAGAACCGCTCACCGAGGGCCTTCGCGACGAACGCGGCTTCGTCGACCCTCGACAGGGGGTGGTCGAAGTCCTCGGTGACGGTCAGGTCCGGTGGGAGTGCTCGACGCAGCGGCGGGCGTTCGGCGAGGCCGCGGGCGAGGCGGTGGGCGGTGACGGCGTCCTTCGGGAAGCGGCCGGCGACGTCACGTTCGGCCAGGGCGGCGAACGCGCCGAGGGTGCGCAGCCCGAGGCGGCGCAGGGTGCCGACGAGCTCGCCACGGTCGTCGCCCGGCTGGTTCAGCTCGGTGATCGAGAGGGGCGCGAGGAAGGCTTTCGCGCCCCCGGGCGGGACGAAGGCCGAGCGGCGGGCGGCAAGGGTCGCGGCGAAGAGGCCGTCGGCGATCCCGACCTGGCACTCGACGCCGGCTTGCGCTTCGACCTCGTTGATGAGGAGCTCGGCGAGGGCTTCTTCGCCGCCGAAGGACCCGGCGGCGCCGGTGACGGGAACGGCGACGATCCCGGGCCGCACGACCTCGACCCCGACGGCCTGCGCTTCGACGGCGGCGGCGACGGGTTCGAAGAGCCGGGCGTCCCGGTCCGGATCGTGCTGGTGCACCACGAGTTCCGGGCACCGGGACTGGGCGTCCCGCCGGCGCATCCCGCGCCCGACCCCATCGCGGCGCGCGGCGGCCGAGCAGGCGACGACCCGGTTGGCGGAGAAGACGGCGGCGGGAGCGAGGGGCGGAGTCCCGGCAGCGGCCCCGGCGGCGACGACCGGCCAGTCCGGGCACCACAGCACCAGCAGCCGTGGCGGACCGCTCATCCCGCGGCCGTGGCCGGGAATTCAGGGGTGGCGACCAGCTCGGAGAACCGGTTCATCGTACGACCGCAGCTGAACTCGCGGCCGTCGCGAACGACTCGAACAACCGCGGCCCACCGTTCATCGCGAAGACCCGGCAAGCCCACGCACCCCAGCACCGACCGCCCCGGCACCACGGCTCACCCGGCCACCTCGGCCAGGCGCCGCTCCGGTGGCTCGGCCGCCGCGATTCCTCCGCCCGGTCCCGGCAGCTGCAACCGCACCGACGACGGCCTCGCCGCCGCCCCTCGGCCGCGGCTCGTCGCCACCACCTCACGCGCCCGCAAGTGCCCGTACCCGTCCTGCGTGAGCCCGTGCCAACGACGTCCCGAAACGCGCAGCTCCAGGTCCGCGCCCGGCCACGGGCCCACCGTCAGCAACACCGTCCCCCGGGTGCGCACCCGCCCCGCCAGCCGCCGGGCGAGCTGGGGCTCGACCTTGACCGGCCCGAGCACCACCAGGTCGAACCCGTCCACCAGCGCCGACAACACGCCCGTCAGCTCCGCGCCGGGGTGCGGCACCAGCGCGATCCGCTCCAGGTCGACGCCGAGCTCCGCCGCCGCGGTCAGGCCCAGCTCCGGCAACGCCGTCACCGCCGCCCAGGAGCCGTCACGCGTCGCTTCCGCCAGCAGGGCCAGCACCAGGGACACCGCGCCGCCCACCGCGATCGTGCTGCCGCGACGCAACCCGCCGCCCGGCAGCAACCCCGCCAGCGGCGGCAGCACCGTCACCAAGTCAGGCGAAACCGCGGCCGCACCCGGGCTCAACTGCGCCGCCGTGCGGACCCCCGGGATCGCCGTGAGCCCGGCCAGCGCCTCCGGCACCGCCACCACCGCTCACCTCCAGCACCACGTACTCGCACCGGAGACACCCGCGCCGCGAAGCCGCGGGCGAACCCAGGAGAAAGTTATCGAACAATTGTTCGCATAGTGCGAGACGAGCGGCCCGCTGTCAAGCCGGGGGTCACCCCGGCGGGGCAGGGCCGTTCCGGCACACTGGGCGGCATGACCCGCACGAACCCGGGCATGGACGCCGCGGGCGTCGACACGCTGACCGACGCCGTCCTCACCGCGTCACGACTGCTGGTGGCGGTGTCCGTCCGGTCGATCGCCGCGGCCGAGGACGGCCTGACCCTGCCGCAGTTCCGGCTCCTCGTGGTGCTGCACACGCGCGGGCCGCTCAAGCACGCGACGCTCGCCGAACACCTCGGGGTCACGCCGTCCACCGCCAGCCGCATGGTCGACCGGCTGGTCGCCGGTGGTCTGGTCGACCGCCGGCACAGCCCCGTGTCCCGCCGGGAGATCGTGCTGGAGATCACCCGCGAGGGCGGCCGGATCGTCCGGCAGGTGACGACCCGGCGGCGCAAGGAGATCGCCAAGATCGTCGCGCGGATGCCGGAGGAGAGCCGGCAGGGGCTCGTCGACGCGCTCACCGCGTTCGCCGAAGCCGGCGGGGAACCGCCCGCCGGCGCGGCGCCCGAATCCATCTGGGGCTGACGCCCGGCATCTCCGCCATCGCCGAGGCCGGGCCCGTCGTGAACCCGGCCACTCCACCGCGCCTCGACTTGATTCCGACTGTTCGTCACTACAAGTATTGCGTACTGCACTACATGCAGTCCGGGCGGCGCGGGTCTCGGAGGCGCCAGGCCGGGGCCGAAGTGCCGTGAACGTCACTCCGCCGCACTGGCGTTCTTGCGCTGATTGGCGTTGAAGCGCGCCTTCTTCTGCCGATTCCCGCACGTGTTCATGTCACACCACCTGCGGGTGCGACTCTGGCTGGTGTCGAAGAAAGCGGCCTGACAGGTCGGCGACGCGCACAAGGCCAGTTTCCCGTCCCGTTCGCCCGCGATGATGCTGATCGCGTCGGCGGCGATCACGCTGAGGGCGTCTTCCACGCGGGAAGCCGAGCCGAGCTGCCATCGCCGCTCGCCCTCGGGCGTCAGGATCGCCGCGGCCCGGCCCTGAACGCTGCGCTCGTTGATGACTTGAACCGCAGCCGCGGGGAGGGCGTCCTGGAGCGCGGCCGCTGTCGCCGCGGCGTGAATCGACTCCCTCAGCTCCCGGGCGAGGTCGAGCTGGGCCGGGGTGCAGGAGTCCACGGCGAGGCCGTACACGGCCAGCCAGTCGACGAGCCGGTGCGGCGTGGGAATGCGCTCCACGGCGTCGCCCCGACGCTCCGTCAGAGTTCCCGTGAAGCTGGTCGCCAGCACGCTACCCAGGCGAAACTCAGGGAACTCGACGCGCATGGAACCAGCTTAGCAGGTTGCACACTGACGCGAAGGCATGTTAGAACCGCCTTAGCCGGTTCACGCTGACCAGGAGGTCTCATGCCCAGCGACGTGCGAGTATTCGAAGCCCACGCGACCGACGCCGACCTCGACGATCTGCGCGCCCGGCTGGCCGCGGCGCGGCTACCGGAGGCCGAGACGGTCCATGGCCCCCGCCGCTGGGACCAGGGCGTTCCGCTCGCCGACCTCGTCGAGGTCGTGGACTACTGGCGCACGGGGTACGACTGGCGCTCGTTCGAAGCGCGCCTCGACCGGATCGGCCAGTTCCGCACGACCATCGACGGTCTGGGCATCCACTTCCTGCACCGCCGATCCGCGCGCGCGGATGCCACTCCGCTGCTCCTGACGCACGGCTGGCCCGGCAGCATCGCCGAGTTCGCCGGCGTGGTGGACGAGCTGGCCGATCCGGAAGACGCGGACGCGCCGGCGTTCCACGTGGTAGTCCCGTCGCTACCCGGCTTCGGTTACAGCGACAAGCCGGCCACCACCGGGTGGGGAACCGAAAAGATCGCGGCCGCCTGGGTGGACCTGATGGGACGGCTCGGCTACCGCGAGTTCGCGGCCCACGGCGGCGACTGGGGAGGCAACATCACCACGGTTCTCGGCGGCCGGTTCCCGGCGCACGTTCTCGGCATCCACACGACGTTCGCGGCGGGACCGCCCGGGTTGACCACGGACGGGCTGACGGCGACCGAGCGCGAGTGGGCCGAGGAGACCCGCCATTTCTGGCACCACCGCGCGGCGTACGCGAAACAGCAGGCGACCCGGCCGCAGACCATCGGCTACTCGCTCGTCGACTCGCCGGTCGGGCTGCTCGCCTGGATCCTCGACAAGTTCGCCGAGTGGTCGGACACCGAGGACAGCCCGTTCGAGACGCTTTCCCGGGACACCGTTCTCGACGACGTCACCCTGTATTGGCTGACGCGGAGCGGCGCGTCGGCGGCGCGCATTTATTACGAAAGCCACAATTCGCTCGATCCCGAGCTTCGGGTCGACGTCCCGTCGGCGATCACCATGTATCCCCGCGACATCGAGAAGTGCCCGCGTCCCTGGGCGCAGGAGCGGTACCGGCGGATCGTCCGATGGCGCTCGCCCGAAGCCGGGGGCCACTTCCCGTCGCTGGAGGTTCCCGGGTATTTCGTCCAAGATCTGCGCGAGGGTCTCGCGGCCGTGCTGGCCGCCGATCGGCCCTCGCTGTGACGCGCGTCCCTGTCACGTCCGCCGCCGCCACCTCGTCCCAGGGGTGAAGCGAGAAAAGCAGCAGTTCGCCGAAGCCTTCGACGCCCGAGAAGCCGCCGCCGACGAAGGTGACGGTGAGCAGCTTCCGGCGCAGCGGGCCCGCGGGCAGCGCCGCGGCGCGGTCGAACGAGGTGAGAAGCCGGTCGCGGATCGCGACGGCCTCCTCGACATGCTTGAGGCCGATCGCCGCTGGCGACGGCGCTGCTCAAGCGCTACCCGGAACTGCATCGCGACGAGCCGCGGTTCCACCTGGTCGAGGCGTCGGGCCGCATCCTGCCCGAGGTCACCGACCGGCCGGGGCGCTGGGTCGTGCGCGAGCTGGAACGCCGCGGTGCCCGACCTCGCCTCGCCGATCCCGGGCGCGCGCACGGTGCCCAACGCGCAGCACGCCTACCGGCAGGGAAAGCTGTTGGCCCGCAACATCATCGCCACCCTGCGGGGCCGCGAGCCGAAGCCGTACGTCCACCACAGCCTCGGCGCGATCGCGACGCTCGGGCTGGGCCGCGGCATCTTCCAGTACCGGCGCCTGGTGCTGACGGGCCTGCCCGCGTGGCTCATGCACCGCGGCTACCACGTGCTGGCGGTGCCGAGCTGGGAACGCAAGGTCCGCGTGCTCGCCGTGTGGCTGACCGCCGCGCTGTTCGGGCGGGACATCCTGTCGCTGGCTTCGGTGCAGCACCCGCGCGACGCGTTCGTCGGTGGCGGTGACCGTCCGGAATGGAATGAAGAAGAACTCCCCGCCCCCTTCAAGGTATAGCCGAACCCGGGGCTTGCGGCAAGGTGGGGGTGATCCCCCACAATGGCCCGCCGAAGGCTGCAACCAGGGAAAACGGGGGAAAACCGCATGCGTGTTTTGCTGACGACATGGGGATCACGCGGGGACGTCGAGCCGCTGGCGGGGCTCGCGGTGGCCCTGCGCGAACTCGGCGTGGACTCGGTGGTGTGCGCGCCGCCGGACGAGGATTTCGTGGCCCTGCTGGAGCGGGCCGGCGTGGCGCACGTGCCGCTGGGTCCGTCGGTGCGTTCCGTGGTGACCCGCGAGCGGCCGGACGCGTTCGCGCTCGCGGACGAACTGGTCACCGCGCGGTTCGCCACGCTGACCGCGGTGGCCGACGACTGCGATGTGGTGGTGGCGCAGGGACTGCTGCCCGCCGGCGCGCGGGACGTCGCCGAGCGGGCCGGGATCCCGTACGTGTACGCGTGCTACCACCTGCACGGGCTGCCGTCGCCGCATCAGCCGCCAGGGGCCCGGCCGGGCACGCCGTCCCCGGCGGGCGAGACCGACAACCGGGTGCTGTGGCGCCACGACGCCGAGCGCGTGAACGCCTTGTACGGGCCCGCACTCGACCGGAATCGGGCGGCGCTCGGGCTGGCGCCGGTGGACGACGTCCGCGACCACGTCTTCACCGAGCGGCCGTGGCTGGCCGCGGATCCGGTGCTGTGCCCGACCGACCTCGACGTCCTCCGGAGCGGGGCGTGGATCCTGCCGGACGACCGGCCGCTCCCGGCCGAGCTGGAGAAGTTCCTCGACGACGGCGAGTCACCGGTGTACGTCGGCTTCGGCAGCATGGCCGCGTACGCGCCGAAGGGCATCGCCCAAGTGGCGACGGACGCGGTCCGCGCGCACGGCCGCCGGATCGTCCTGGGCAGCGGCTGGGCCGGCCTGACGGCGGTCGACGACGCCGAGGACTGCTTCGTCGCCGGCGAGGTCAACCACCAGGCGCTCTTCCGCCGGGTGGCGGCGGTGGTGCACCACGGCGGCGCGGGCACCACCACGACGGCCGCCCGGGCCGGCGCGCCCCAGGTGATCGTGCCGCGGATCGCGGACCAGCCGTATTGGGCCGCGCGGGTGGCCGAGCTGGGCATCGGCGCGGCTCATCTCGAGCCGGTGCCGACCGCCGATTCCTTGTCGGCCGCGCTCACCACGGCGCTCGCCTCGGCAGGCCGGACCGTGGAGATCCGCACCGACGGCGCGATGGTGGCCGCGAACCAGCTCGTCGAACTGGCCGGTTGAGCCCGCCGGGGCGCCGTTTTCACGGGAAAGCGGCGCCCCGGCCCGGCCTCAGCCCGCGAACGGGCTCGCGTCGATCGCGCAGGTCTTGCCCGCGGCCGGGAACGCCCCGGCGATCAGGTAGTCCCGCTTCACCTGCTCGGTGCAGGTGCTCGGCACGTACATCGACGAGTGCCCGTACCCCTCGGTGACGAACACCCGGGCGCGCGCCAGTTCCGCGGCGCCGTCGCGGGCCCCGGCCAACGGCGTCGACGGGTCGTAGCGGTTGTTCAGCACCAGGATCTCCGCCGACGTCGGGCGGTTCCACGGACCGGTGTAGCGGTCCGAGGAACCTCCCGTCGTCGCCGTCCAGAACGCGCAGCTCATCATGTCCAGCACCGCGATCCGGCCGAAGTACGGGACCCGCTGGTCTTCGGACTCCGCGTACCGGCTGTAGATCGCCGGGTCGGCCGGCACATCGCTGTCACCGCACTGGATCGCGTTGAAGGCTTCGGTCCGGTTCGAGGTGTACGGCTCACTCGCCTTGAGCGCGGCAGCCGTGTCCTTCGCGTCGTACAGGCGCTGCAGCAGGGACGCGATGTCCGGCCAGCCCCGCGAGTCGGACAGGTCCGCCGCCGCGTTGATGATCCCGGAGTACGTCCAGGTTTCGCCGTCCGTGGTGATCGGGGCCTGCTTGGCCCGCGCGGTGATCGAAGCCCACTTCGCCTTCGGGTCGCCCGAGGAGAACGCGCACTTCGGCCCGGCTTCCGTGCACAGGCGCAGGAACTGGTCGAACGTCTGCGAGATGCCGGTGGCGACGTCCTGCCGGGTGTCGAGCGGGACGCTCTTGCCACTGCCGTCGTGGCCGGTGGCGTTGCCGACGAAGTCCATCGTGCCGTCGAACACCATCGCGCGGATCCGGTTCGGGAACAGGTTGGCGTAGGTCGCGCCGAGCTGGGTCCCGTAGGAAATGCCGTGGTAGGTCAGCTTCGCGTCGCCGACCGCGCGGCGCAGCAGCTCGAGGTCCCGCGCGGTGTCGGCCGTCGAGACGTGGTCGAGGATCGGACCGGCGTTGGCTTCGCAGCGGTCGGCGAGTTCCTTCGACTTCGCGTAGAAGGCCGCGTTGCCGCTCGGGTCGCCGGGCATTTCCGGGAACGAGCCGAAGAACGACTCCTGTTCGGCCAGCGTGCCGAAGCAGCGGACGGCGGTGCTGTTCCCGATCCCGCGCGGATCCCACGACACGACGTCGAACCGCGCGCGCAGCTGGTCGGAGAACAGCCACGGCCACTTCCCGCGCTCCCGCAGGCGTTGCAGGCCGGACGCGCCCGGGCCGCCGAAGTTGACGAACAGCGTGCCGATCTTGTGCGTGGGATCGGTGGCCGGCAGCTTGATGAGCGCGAGGTCGATCTTCGCGCCGGACGGCCGGTCGTAGTCCAGCGGCACCTTCGCCGTGGAGCACTGGAAGCCGTCTTCGCAGCCGGTCCAGGTCAGTTTCGGTGTCGGAACGCTGTCGACGGAGGCCGATGCCACGGCCGGTGCGGCCACGACGGCCATCGAGACCCCGAGCGCGACGACCACGCCGCGCACGATGCCTCCCCCAGTAAGACGACGCACGAAGAACCCTTTCGTCCGGAGAAAACGATCACCTCTCCAGACGCCGGTGGCGCGCCGAGGTTGGCCTCGGCGGCCGGAAAGGTCCCCGGCTCGGCCCGCGGGCACGTCATGAACGAGTCGTTCAGGTCGTCAGGCGCGATGAACGAGTCGTTCATGACGTCCGGGCCGGTCCGCCAGCCGCCCGCGACCCCGCCCGGCGCCGGGTGAGCGGCGGCCGAAAGAACCCCCTGGCGCAGACTTGCACCGCTTAGCTATAGTACTAGGTACCTAGTTAAATGGAGTTGCCGATGATCGAGTTCCACCTCGACGCCCGCTCGGGGCTGTCGCCGTACCAGCAGCTGGTCCAGCAGGTGCGGCACGCCCTCCGGCTGGGCCTGCTCGAAAAGGGAGACCAGCTCCCGAAGGTCAAGGACGTGGTCGCGGACCTCGCGATCAACCCGAACACCGTGCTCAAGGCCTACCGCGAACTGGAGCACGACGGCCTCGTCTCCGCGCGGCCCGGCGTCGGCACCTTCGTGACCGCGACGCTGAACGGCGCCGCCTCCTTCGCCGTGCTCGGGCCGCTGCGGCAGGACCTGCGCCGCTGGCTGGGGAAGGCCCGCACGGCCGGTCTCGACGAAGAGAGCATCGAGGCCCTGCTGATGTCCACGTTTCGCGACTCCGCCAGAGAGGACATAGCGTGACCGTCCTGCGTGCCCAGGGACTGGGCAAGAAGTACAAGCGCAAGTGGGCGCTGACCGGCTGCACGCTCGAGATCGAGGCCGGCCACGTCACCGGGCTCGTCGGCCCCAACGGCGCCGGCAAGTCCACCCTGCTGAACATCGCCTCCGGCATGCTGGAGCCGACCACCGGCACCATCGAGGTCTGCGGCGGAATCCCCGGCAGCGGCCCGGACCAGCTGGCGAAGGTCGGCTACGTCGCCCAGAGCACGCCCGTCTACACCGGGCTCACGATCGAGGAGCACCTGCGGCTCGGCGCGCACCTCAACCCCCGTTGGGACCACGAGCTCGCCACCAAGCGCGTCGAACGCCTCGGGCTCGACCCGAAGCAGCACGCCGGCAAGCTCTCCGGCGGCCAGCGCGCGCAGCTCGCGCTCACCCTCGGCATCGCCAAACGCCCCGAACTGCTGTTGCTCGACGAACCCGTCGCCGCGCTGGATCCCCTGGCGCGGCGGGAGTTCCTGCAGGACCTCATGGAGGCCGTCGCCGAGCACGGGCTGTCCGTCGTGATGTCCTCGCACCTGGTCAACGACCTCGAACGCGTCTGCGACCACCTCGTCGTGCTGGTGGACTCGCAGGTCCGGGTGATGGGCGACGTCGACGAGCTGCTCGCCTCCCACCACCGGCTCTCCGGCCCGCGCCGCGAGGTCGACTCGCTGCCGGCGGAGCAGCACGTCGTCTCCGCGAAGCACACCGACCGCCAGACCACCGTGCTCGTCCGCACCGAGGCGCCCATTCTCGATCCCGCGTGGACGGTCGCGCAGATCGGGCTCGAGGACCTCGTCCTCGAGTACATGAGCAACCCCGCCGCCGCCCGCCCCGCCCTGGAGGTCCTCCGATGACCTGGCTGACCTGGCGCCAGTTCCGCATTCCCGCGTTGTCCGTGTTCGCCGCGCTGGTCCTGATCGGCGTCGTGCTCGCGATCACCGGGCCGGAGCTGGTCGGGCGCACCAACTTCTCCGACCAGGACACCCTCTTCAGCGGGACGATCCTGGTGCTCTACCTGCTGCCCACGGTGATCGGCGTCTTCTGGGGCGTCCCGATGATCACGCGCGAGCTGGAGAGCGGCACGCACAGCCTGGTGTGGAACCAGACCGTCACGCGCAAGCGGTGGCTCACCACCAAGCTCGGGTTCGGGCTGCTGACCGCGATGGTCGCGGCCGGCCTGCTCGGCTGGGCGGTGTCGTGGTGGGCGAGCCCGATCGACGCGCTCGCGGCGCAGCAGACCGATCGCGGGATGCTCTCGCGCATCGCGCCGGTGGTGTTCGGCGCACGCGGCATCGTTCCGATCGGCTACGCGGCCTTCGCCCTCGCGCTCGGCGTCGCGGTCGGGATGCTGCTGAAGCGGACGGTCGCCGCCATGGCCGTCACGCTCGTCGTGCTCGCCGCCGTGCTGCTCGTGGTGCCGAACTTCGTGCGGCCGTACCTGCTGCCGCCCGAGCAGATGACGATCCCGATCGTCAGCGAGGACATCACGAACATCAACGGCGACGACACGCTCGGGATCCTGCAGATCGGCGTGCGGAACCCGGCCGGCGCGTGGGTGCTGGCGAACGAAACCGTGGACCCGGCGGGCAATGTGGCTTATCCGCTGCCGGAGTTCGTGCAGAGCTGCGCCCCGAGGCCGGGCCAGGGGCCGCCGGAACGCGGCACCATGGAACAGTGCATGTCCCAGCTGGGCACCCACGGCTACCAGCAGCGCCTGACCTACCAGCCCGGCTCGCGGTTCTGGCCGCTGCAGTGGCTCGAACTCGCGCTCTACCTCGCGATGACCGCCCTGCTCACCTGGTTCTGCTTCCGCCGCGTCCGCCACCTTTCCTGAGCCGATTCCTGGGGGAATCATGCGCACTCTCGCGGTAGCCACCGCTTTGACGCTCACGCTGTCCGCGTCGCCCGCTTCGGCGGCCACGACGCCTTACCTGCCCCACCCGACCGGGCACGAGCCCGTCGGCGTCACCTCTCTGTCCCTAAAGGACACTTCGCGCCCCGATCCGTGGGTGCCGGCGGTGCCCTACCGGGAGCTGATGGTCTCCGTCTTCTACCCGGCGACCTCGGCGAACGGGCCCAAGAAGCAGTACATGACCCCGCTCGAGTCCGAGCGCAACCTCGAACGGGAGAACATCCCGGGGCTGCCCCTGGACGTCCTGAGCACCGTCCGCACGAACGCGGTCGTCGACGCGAAACCGGCCGGGCGGTGGCACGGCCTGCCGCTGGTCGTCCTCTCACCGGGCTGGACGCAACCGCGCGCCACGCTCACCGCACTGGCCGAAGACCTCGCCAGCCGCGGGTACGCCGTCGCGGCGATCGACCACACCTACGAAAACCGCGCCACGACCTTCCCCGACGGCCACGTCACCGGCTGCGACGCCTGCGCGGTCGACGACCAGCCCGGGTTCTGGGAAAAGTTCGCGCAGGTGCGGTCGAAGGACACGTCGTTCGTGCTCGACGAGCTGCTGCGCTCGAAGAAGTGGGGCGCCCTCATCGATCCGGCACGGATCGGCATGACCGGGCACTCGGCGGGCGGCGCGATCACGACGCAGGCGATGCTGGCCGACCCGCGCATCCGGGCCGGGGCCGACATCGACGGGAGCATCCACGTCCCGCTCCCGGCGTCGGGGCTGTCCCGGCCGTTCCTGTTCCTGGGCAGCATGGACAACTACACGCCGGGCGAGCCGGGCCCCTACGACGACTGGGAGACGGACTGGACGCACCTCACCGGGTGGAAGCGCTGGCTCATGGTGTCCGGCACGGTGCACAGCTCGTTCACCGATCTCGGCGTGCTCGCCGATCAGCTGGGCGTCGACATCGGCGCGTCGATCGGCGGGGCCCGCGCGCTGGCGATCACGCGGAACTATGTAAGCGCTTTCTTCGATCAGAACCTGCGCTGCCGGCCGCAGCCGCTGCTGGCCGCTCCCTCGCCCGCCTACCCGGAAGTGACGTTCATCGGATGAAGACGACGATCCTCCTCGCCGTCACGGCACTCGCCTTCACGCTGCCCGCGCCGGCCGCCTCGGCGTCCCCGGCGCTCACGCTGGCGAAACCCACCGGCGGCCAGCCGGTGGGCACGACTTCCTTGTACCTCAGGGACACTTCGCGCCCCGACCCGTGGGTCGCGACCGTGCCCTACCGCGAGCTGATGGTTTCCCTGTTCTACCCGACGGCTTCCGCACAGGGACCGAAGAAGCAGTTCATGACCGAAACCGAAGCGGCGGCCGTGTTCGAGGAAGCCGGCATCACGGGGATCCCGCCGTCGGTGCTGACGACCGTGCACACCGACGCCGTCGCCGACGCGCGGCCGGCCGGGCGCCGGCTGCCGCTGGTGGTGCTGTCGCCCGGGTTCAAGCGGCCACGCGCCGAGCTGACGTCGCTGGCCGAGGACCTGGCGAGCCACGGCACCGCCGTCGTCGTGGTCGACCACACCTACGAGAACGTGGCGACGACGTTCCCCGACGGGCACGTCACCGGCTGCGCGGCCTGCGGCAGCTACGACGAAGCGTTCTGGAAGAAGCTGGCCGGCGGGCGGGCCAAGGACGTCTCGTTCGTGCTGGACTCGCTGACGCACTCGAAGTGGGCGTCGCTGATCGACCCGGCGCGGATCGGCATGGCCGGGCATTCGGTCGGCGGCGCGAGCGCGATCGGCGCGATGGTGACCGACCCGCGGGTCAAGGCCGGGATCGACATCGACGGCACGACGGACGTCCCGCTGCTCGCACCGGGACTCGATCGGCCGTTCCTGTTCCTGGGCCGGGCGAACACGTACACCCCCGGCACGGGTGTCGAGTCGGACAGCTGGCAACGGGACTGGGCGCAGCTGAAGGGGTGGAAGCGCTGGCTCGTCGTGGCCGGCATGGCGCACCCGTCGTTCACCGACATCGGCCTGGTCGGTGAGCAGCTCGGCCTCGACTTCGGTGCGACGACGCCTGCGGCGCGGGGACAGGCCGTCACGGCGGCCTACGTCCGGGCATTCTTCGAAGAGCACCTGGAGGGCCGCTCCCAGCCCCTGCTCGACCAGCCGTCGTCGCGCTACCCGGAGGTCAGCTTCGCCATGACGTCGACGCCCTACCTGCCCGCGCCGACCGGGAACCGGCCGGTGGGCAGTACCGCCGTCTACCTGAAGGACACCTCGCGGCCGGACCCGTGGGTGCCTTCGGTGCCCTACCGGGAACTGATGGTGTCGCTCTTCTACCCCACGGATTCGCACGGGCCGAAGACGCGGTACCTGACCGCGGCGGAGTCGGCGGCGCTGCTGTCCGGCAGCGGCTTGGACGTGCCGCCGGACTGGCTGACCACGATGGTGACCAACTCGGTGGCCGACGCTCGGCCGGCCGGGGCCCACCTGCCGCTGGTGGTGCTTTCGCCCGGCTACACGAAACCCCGCGCCACGCTCAGCGCGCTGGCCGAGGACCTGGCGAGCCACGGGTACGCCGTCGCGCTGGTCGGCCACACCTACGAAAACACCGGCACGAGCTTCCCCGACGGGCGGTTCGCGGGCTGCGCGTCGTGCGAGGTGCCGCACGACGCCGCATTCTGGACGAAGGTGGAGCTGGGCCGGGCCGCCGACGTGTCGTTCGTGCTGGACTCGTTGACGCACTCGAAGAAGTGGGCGCCGCTGATCGACGCGTCCCGGATCGGCATGGCCGGGCACTCCATGGGCGGG
The DNA here is from genome assembly GCF_040682935.1 of Amycolatopsis sp. NPDC051061. Taxonomy (NCBI): domain Bacteria; kingdom Bacillati; phylum Actinomycetota; class Actinomycetes; order Pseudonocardiales; family Pseudonocardiaceae; genus Amycolatopsis; species Amycolatopsis sp. NPDC051061. The sequence goes on along the minus strand of NZ_JBFBBZ010000014.1, from coordinate 49,481 downwards.
GCGAGCACGCTGCCCACGATGGTCGAGGACCCGCGCGTCAAGGCCGGGATGGACATCGACGGCACGACGGAGGTCCCGCTGACCCCGCCCGGGCTGTCCCGGCCGTTCATGTTCGTGAGCCACCAGCTCGGGGCGACCGCCTGCGCACCGAACGTCCCGTGGGAGCGGGATTGGGCGCAGCTGACGGGGTGGCGGCGCTGGGCCGAGGTGGCGGGCACGAAACACGCGTCGTTCACGGACGTGGGCCTGGTCGGCGACCAGCTCGGCGTCGACACCGGCGCGACGACCACCGCCCTGCGCACCCAGGAGATCATCCGCACGTACGTGAACGCGTTCTTCGACCAGCACCTGCGGGGTGAGGCACGGCCGGTGCTCGACGCGCCGGGGTTCCCGGAAGTCTCGTTCTGCCACTGAGCACGGCGGAAGCGGCACTCGTGGGGGTGTGCCGCTTCCGCCGGTTCGCGATCCGGCCGACTACCTGCCGGTGACCGTCAGAGCTTCCCGCCGGCGACCGGCGGCATGGCCGGCGCGTCCTCGACGCCCGTGGCCGCCTCGCGGTACAGGTGGCTCTCGACCTCGAAGAGGTTGTCCGCGGCCCGCTCGACGACCGTGAGCAGCGTGGACATCTGGGCCACCTCCTCGACCTGCTCCTTGAGGAACCAGGCCACGAACTGCTCGCCGAGGTAGTCCTCCTCCAGGCGCGCGGCCTTCGCCATCGCCTCGATGTCGGCGGTCACCGCCCGTTCCTGGTCCAGGGCCAGCTCGATCGCCTCGTGCGCGCTCGAAAAGTCGTTCCGGACGTCGCCGCTGCCCGGGATCACGACCGGCTGGCTCCGGTCGAGCAGGTACTGGACCATCGCCAGCGCGTGGTTGCGCTCTTCGATCGACTGCCGGTAGAAGCGCTTCGCCAGCCTCGGCAGGTCGCGCGCGTCGAACCAGACGGCGAGGGCGACGTACTGCTGCGCGGCGGTGAACTCGTGCCGGATCTGCGCTTGCAGGAGCTCGGAGAACTTCGAACGCTGGGTGTCGGCCATGCCCCACAAGGTACGGCGTCCGCGACCGCCCGGGCTACGACCGGTGCCCGGCCCGGACGCTGTCCTGCACGGCGTCGAGGAACTCGTTGCGGGCCGTGGTCAAGGCCCGGTACTCGGGCTTCCCGGGGTTGATCAGTTCCTGCCACAGGGCGACGACCGCCGCGCTGCGGTCTTCCAGCTCGTGCGCGCGGGCGATCAGCGCCGGCGTCCCGATCACCTCGAGCATCGCGACCTGCTCGCGCAGGCCCGCGAGCGCCTCGGCACCGGCCCGGTACCTCGACCGGCGGTCTTCTTCGTCGGCGAGCACCTGGTACCGGAACGCGGTGATCCGGCCGAAGTGCCGGGTGATCTCGAGGTAGGCGTCGCGGATCTCGCGGTCCCACAGCCGGCGGTCCTCCCGCTTCAGCCTCCGGCGGTCGCTCAGCGAGATCGCGACGAACGCGATCACCGCGCCCGCGAGCAGAAAGCCCCCGGCGATCACCGGAACGCCCCACCAGGGCGCGGACCCCGGAACCGGTGCGGCTGGGGCGAGAGCGATCGGCACCGGCGAGAGCATGCGGGCACGATACCGGGGAAAACCGCCGAAACGGGCTCCCGATTTCGGCCCGGGCTACGATCGGCGCGTGCCGAGCCCCCTTCCCGATCTCTCCGGCACGGTCACCTGCGTCACCGGCGCGAGCGGCACGATCGGCCGCGGGATCGCGCTGCGGTTCGCCGAGGCGGGCAGCGCGGTGGCCGTGCACCACCGCCGTCCCGGCGCGGGCGACGACGTCGTCGCGGCGATCGAGGCCGCGGGTGGCCGGGCCCGCGCGTTCGCCGCCGACCTGACCGGCGACAGCGCCTGCCACGGGCTGCTGGCAGCCGTCGCGGACTGGGGCGGGCGGCTCGACGCGCTCGTGAACAACGCCGGTGTACAGCCGGTCGAGCCCCTCGCCGACCTCACGGCCGACCGCTGGCGCGCGATGCTGGACGCCACCCTGACCAGCGCCTTTTCCTGCACCCAGGCGGCCGCGCGGCTGCTGGGCGAGGGCGGCAGCGTCACGCACATCGCGTCGATCGAAGCCCGGCAGCCCGCGCCCGGGCACGTCCACTACAGCTCGGCGAAGGCGGCCCTGGTGATGCACGCCCGCGGCGCCGCGCTGGAGTACGGGCCGCGCGGGATCCGGGTCAACACGGTGTCACCCGGGCTGATCTCGCGGCCGGGACTGGAAGAGGACTGGCCGGAAGGCGTCGAACGCTGGCGCCGCGCGGCGCCGCTGGGCCGGCTGGGCACGCCGGCCGACGTCGGGAACGCGTGCGTCTTCCTGGCGTCCCCGCTGGCGGCTTGGATCACGGGACAGGACCTCGTCGTCGACGGCGGCGTCACGGCCCGGCCGACCTGGTAACCTGGAACACGTTCTAGTTCCTGGGGGCGCGATGACCTTCCCGATCGTCGACGGCGTGCCGCCCGGGCGTGCGCTGCTCGGGTCCCGGATCCGCGAGCTGATCGACGCTTCCGTGTGCGCGGGCGACGACGCCGACCTGGCCGCCGCCGCGAGCCGGGTCGAGGCGGTCACCGCCGCGCTGCGGGCGACCGGCGGCGCACCGCCGTTGCTGCTGGCGGCGCTCGAGGGCGGCGGCCACCTCAGCGTCAACAACCCCCTGGAAGGACCCGGGAACCCGTTGGCGCCACCGTTGTCGTGGACGCACGTCGGGCCCTCGGAGGTCCGGGCCGAGGTCCTGCTGGGCGCGGCGCACGAAGGGCCGCCCGGCCGCGTGCACGGCGGCTGGGTGGCGGCGGTCCTGGACCACGTGCTCGGCCGGGCCACCGCCGCGGCCGGCTTCCCCGGGATGACGGCGTCGCTGACGGTCGACTACCACCGGGGCACGCCGTACGCGGTGCCGCTCGTGGCGGAGGGGCGGCTCGAACGCCGCGACGGGCGGAAGCTGCACGCGATCGGGACCCTTCGCGCCGGGGAGACGGTCTGTGCCACCGCGAAGGCGATCCTGGTGCACTTCAGCACGGACCGGTTCCCGGTGTCCACAAGGGACTAAGGCACCATCGTCGTGTGGCGGGGCGATTCCGAGCTCGACGAAGCCATCAGGACCGCGCAGATCGGCACCGCCATCGCCAGCGCCGCCAGGACGAACACCGGGAACAGGAACGAGAACACCTCCGCGCCCGACGGGTCGGGCGCCGCCGGGTCCAGGTGCAACCGGACTGCCGCCATGCCCGTGTAGTGCATTCCGCTGACCGCCGCCGCCATCACCAGGCCCGCCGCCAGGCGGGGCAGCAGCTTGTCCAGCCCGACCGTGAACCACAGCGCCGCCGTCGCCGCGACCACGGCGATCACCACCGACAACGCCACCAGTTTCGGGTCGTAGCCGATCGTCCCCTTGATCTGCACCGCCCACATTCCGGTGTAGTGCATGACGTTCACCGCGAGCCCGGTCAGCAACCCGCCGAGCAGCAGCCGCTTCCAGGCGAACCGGTTGCGGACGCCGAACACCAGCAGGCCGCAGAACACCGCCGCCACCGACAGGACCGCCGAGAGCGCCGTGCGCAGGATGTCGTAGCGCACCGGCAGCCCGGGCGTCGAAAACCCGAGCATGGCGATGAAGTGCATGACCCAGATGCCGACGCCGCCGATCGACAGCGCCGCGAGCCCGAGCCAGGTCAGCCGGGTCCGCGCGTTGTCCGTGGTCCGCGCCTGCAGCGTGCAGGCGAGCCCGAGCGCGCAGCCCACCACCGAGGTCAGGTACGCGAGCACGACGAGCCAGTGGCCCATCGCGAAGTCGTCGTGGTCCATGTGCATTTTCCGTGCTCCTGTCAGGCTTGCTGTGTCGTCCGGGGTCAAACCCCGGACCCCGGCCGGGGGACAAGCCCCCCTGGACCCCCCGAAAGCAGCTTTCGCGGCGCGTGCAAAGCAGCCAAGGCGTACTCCGCCGCGGCGATGAGGGTCTCTTTCGTCGACTCCGGCGAACGCGCGTCGCAGGTGACGACCTGGACCTCCGCGGGAATCTTGAGGGCTTCGCGCACCTGCTCCGGCGGGTGCTGGCGGGTGTCCTTGAACTGGTTGACGGCCACCAGGAACGGCAGCCCGCGCGACTCGAAGAAGTCGATCGACGCGAAGCAGTCCGCCAGCCGGCGCGTGTCGACCAGGACGATCGCCGCCACCGCGCCGCAGACGAGGTCGTCCCACATGAACCAGAACCGGTGCTGGCCCGGCGTGCCGAACACGTAGAGGATCAGGTCGTCGGCCAGCGTGAGCCGGCCGAAGTCCATCGCCACCGTCGTGGCGAACTTCCCCGGCACCGCTTCGGTCCGGTCGACACCGACGGCCGCGGCCGTCATCACGGCTTCGGTGCGCAGCGGGTCGATCTCCGAGACGGCGCCGACGAAGGTCGTCTTGCCGGCCCCGAACCCGCCGGCGACCACGATCTTGGCCGAGGTGATCCGCTTGTCAGAGTGCACGTAGTCCACTGAGGACCCTTTCGAGCAGGTCGTTGCGTTCGTCGAAGGAGGCGTCCGCGGTGAGCGTGTCGCGGATCGACACCTGGCCGGCGGCCAGCAGGTCGCCGATGAGCACCCGGGCCACGCCCAGCGGCACGCCCAGGTGCAGCGCGACCTCCGCCACCGAGCGCTGGTGCAGGCACAGCTGGGTCACCGCGGCCAGCGGGTTGGTCGGGCTGAAGGGCGCCGTCCGTCCCTCCACCGTCGTTTCGACGAGGGCTTCCACCGCCAGGTCGACCGTCGGCCGGGTGCGCCCGGCGGTCCACGCGTACGGGCGGGCCAGCGACGCCGCGTGCCGCCCGCCCTCGCGTCGCCGGCCAGGCGTCACCGGCTCGCCCCCGGCGCGGCCGCTGGCCGCGCGGGTGTCTCGACCATCTTCCCCACCCGGGCGACGAGCAGCGTCATCTCGTAGCCGACCAGGCCGATGTCGCAGCCGGGATTGGCCAGCACCACCAGGTTCGAGCCGTCGCCGACGTTCATCAGCATCAGGAAGCCCTGCTCCATCTCGATGACCGACTGCACGACGCGGCCCGCGGTGAACAGGTCCGCCGTGCCGAGCGCGAGGCTCGAGAGGCCGGACGCGATCGCCGAGAGCTGGTCCGCCCGGTCGCGCGGCATCGTGTCGTCGGCCGCCACGAGCAGGCCGTCCGCCGAGACGAGCGCGGCGTGCGCGACGCCGGGCACCTCCTGCGTGAACGCCGACACCAGCCAGTTCCGGGACTGGTCGACCACTTCCGCTCCTTCCTGCCGCGCGCTCATGCTCATGACGGGCCCTTCGGGTCGGTCGCGACCCGGTGGCGGGCCGCGCGCATGCCGCTGTAGTGCCGGGAAAGGTTGTTCCGCACCGCGGCCGGGTCCCGGAACGACGGGTCGTCCGGCTGGGGTTGACGCGGCGCGACCGAGCCCGGGGCGAGCTGCGCGCCGGGCTGCCGGGTCGGCAGCCCCGAGTCGGTGAACTCGGGGTCGTCCAGCGTGCCGACCGCCGCTTCGGCGGCGTGGCGGACGTCGTCGGCCGGGGTCGCCCACTCGCCGGGCCGCGCCGGTTTCGCGGGGGCGTCGGTGGCGAACCAGTGCGACAGCATCTGGTCGAAGATCGGCGTCGGCATCGGGGTGTGCTCGGCGACGGCGGCGGGTTCTTCGGCGGGCCAGCGGGGTTCCGGCTCGTGCCGGGCGGTGCCGTTGACGGCCGGCGGCCGCTCGGGCCGCCCCGGCAGCCCGGGCCGCGTCGGCAGGTCGACCAGGATCAGCACGCCCGGGACGTGCACGCTGGCGGTGACGCCGGCGCTCGCGGTCCGCGTGGTCGTGGGCCGCAGCCGCACGGTGATCCCGTGGGAGGCGGCGAGCCTGCTCACCACGAACAGGCCCATCCGGCGGGTGGTCTCCGGGCTCACCGACGCGCCGGCGGCGAGCCGGGCGTTCGCCGCTTCGAGGTCCTCGCGGGTCATGCCGAGGCCGACGTCGACGACCTCGATCAGTACGCCGCCGTCGAAGCCGCGGTCGGCGGTGAGCACGACCGGCTCGTCCGGCGGGGACGACCGGATCGCGTTCTCCAAGAGCTCGGCGAGGATGTGCACGACGTCGGCCGCGGCCTCGGACTGCACCGACCCGCGCGGCGCGTTGCCGAGCGTGATCCGCTGGTAGTCCTTGACCTCCGACGTCGCGGCCCGCAGCAGCTCGACCGTCGCGACCGGCCCGACGTCGCGGCGCACCGGCCGCCCGCCCGCGAGGACCTGCAGGTTCTCGCCGTTGCGCCGCAGCCGGGTGGCGATGTGGTCGATCTGGAAGAGCTCGGCCAGCCGCTGCGGGTCCTGCTCGTCGGCCTCGAGGTCCTCGATCACCGAGAGCTGCAGCTCCACCAGCGACTGGCTGCGCCGCGACAGCGTCATGAACATCTCGCTGACCTGGATCCGCATCTCGGCCTGCTCGCCGACGGCCAGCCGCACCGCCTGCCGGTGCATGTCGTCGAAAGCGCGGGCCAGCTGGCCGATCTCCTCCTCGGAGTCGATCGGGAGCCGCTCGGTCGCCTGCCAGTCGACGTCCTCGCCTTCCCGGATCCGCTCGATGGTGCCGGGCAGCCGGCGGCGCGCCGTGTCGAGCGCGGCCGCGTGCAGCCGCCGGATCGGGGCGACCACCGAGCGGGCCACGGCGAGCGCGATCGCCAGGGCGCCGAGCAGCGAGGCGAGGACCAGCGCGGCGTCGCGCAGCGCGTCGGAGCGGGTGACGTTCGTCCGCGCCCCGACCGCGTCCGAAAGCGTTTTCACCTGGTCGGACAGGAGGGTCCCGAGGGCGGCGCGCTTGGCCGCGGGTCCGCCGGCGCCGGGGATGGTCGCGGCGGCGAACCGCGCGGCCACCGCGCCGGCGGGCAGTGCGCGGCGGATCTGCCCGGTGAGCACCGACTCCTCGGCGACGGCGGCGGCGAGCGCGTCCGCCGGCCGGCCGGCCGGGACCTCCTGCCCGGCGAGCGTCGCTCTCAGCTGCGTCAATGCTTTCGTGATATCGGCCGAAGCGTCGAGATCGGCATTCCCGGCCTGGGCGACGATGCGCGGGATCACTTCACTGAGACCGACCACGAAGTCGTGGTAGGCGGGAGTTTTCCCACCGGCGGAACCGTCCTGCTGGCGCAGGCCGGCCAATTTTCCCAATTGATCTTCCAGTGTCCGCGAAAGTTCCGGGCTCAGCTGCGCGAATTCGGCGTCGTGGCGGATGACGGCGGCTTTCGCGTCGACCGCGCCGGTCTGCTCGGCGCCGCCGTCGTGGATCATCTCGTCGTCGACGAGCCCGGCGAGCTCGGCGATCCCTTGTACGACGGGCATTTGGTCGCGTACCCCACTGAGCGCGCCCGCCTCGGCGAGCTCGGCCTGCACGCGCCCGCCGGCCAGCAGCAGCGCGACCAGGACGGGCAGCAACAACACGACGGAGATCTTGGTGCGCAGCCGCCAGGTGCCGGGATTCCACGACGCGGCGGAACGACGGCGAAGCGGTTCATCTTCTTTCATCGGTGGCGTTACTCGATTCGTACCGGTGGCCCGAGAACGATTCCTGGATCATTTCCCCCGGAATTCAGAACGCAGACATAACTCCGGCGACCACAGCGCTGTCAAGGAACACCGGCCGGTTCCCCCGTACGCACCAGCTACACAGGGTGACCTTCGACAGCCCGGCGCTTTACCTTCGCAGAGGGTGAGCGAGCGCTCGAGATCGCGCCGAAAACCCTGCGGAGTACGTGAATTTCCGCCTTCGCGGCCGGGCCGGACGAGATCTTGCCGACCGGGAGCCGTACGCGGACCGTGGCCACCACCGTCCACTTCGGACGGTATGGCCGGACCGACCCCCAGCCGGTCCGCACCCGGCACGCGCCTTCGTCGCGGCCGTGCGGGCATGAACGTGCCAGCGGCGCACGAGCGGCGTCAACCGGGCCGGAAACGTTTCGCGCCTGCTCGAAACGTCACACGTCACAGTGCGGCGGGACCCCGCGTCACCAGCGGCTATTCTCCCGGGGGAAGGGCGGTACGTCGATGCTCAAGATTCACTTCACGGACGCGGACCTGGCGAAGGTGACCATCGCCGAGGACGCCGATCCGATGTGGGAGCTGCTCATGAGCAGCTACCGGATCCGGCGTCCGGAGGGCGAGCCGTTCTTCGGCCGGTGGCGGCGGGGGTCGCGCTCCGCCGTGCCCGAGTCCGGCCGGCTGCTGATGTCCACCGTCCCGCCGTACGGGTACTGCCCGGACTTCCTCACCCCCGCCGGGCACGCCACGATCGGCGACGGCGTCTCGGCGGTGCTCGAAACGCCTCCGGCGGCGCTGGCCACCGACGTCGCCGAGCTGGCGGCGCAGGGCACGCGCGTCACGCCGTGGCTGCGCCGGCTGGCCGGCGGCGAGACCCGGGAGCTGCACCGCCTCGGCGTGGCAGTGCACGACTACTACCGCCAGTGCGTGGAACCGGACTGGGCGACGGTTCGCCGCGTGGTGGCCCGCGACCGCCGCCGGCTGCAGTCGAGCCTGGACCGCGGCGGGCCGCAGCTGCTGCTCTCGACGGTGCACCCGGACATCACCTGGTCACCGCCGGTGCTGCGGGTGCGCTTCCCGATCGAGCAGGAGCTCCACCTCGCCGGCCGCGGTCTCCGGCTGATCCCGACGTTCTTCGCGCACGGCATGCCGACGACGTACAAGGACCCGGCCCTCCCGCCGGTGCTGGTCTATTCGATCGGCCACACGCGCTTCGACAGCGACGCCGAGCCCGGGCCGTCGCTGGCGGCACTGCTCGGCCGGACGCGGGCGCGGGTGCTGATGACGGTCGCGATCACGCGGTGCAACACGAGCGAGCTGGCCGAGCTGACGGGCGTCTCCCTGGCGACGGCCAGCCAGCACGCGTCGGTGCTGCGGAGCAGCGGGCTGATCACCAGCGCGCGGTCGGGGAAGTCGCAGATCCACGAGATCACTCCGCTGGGACTGGGCGTCATCCGGGCCAGCTGACACCGGGGCTCGCGCTGCCGGCCGACCCCCACCCGCACTGCCGCGAATGACTCATTCGGGACATCCGGCGCCGCGAATGAGTCATTCGCGACCTTCCGGGCCAGGGGTTGCGCTGCCGGGCCGCCAAAGCGAACAATCATTCGCTATGGAGTCCCGAGCCAGCTTCACCGCCGAGACGATGGCCCTGCAGCGGGCGTTCGAATCGCACCGCCCGCCGGGGCGGCGGCTCTTCGACGACCCCTACGCGACCGCCTTCCTCCGCCCCTCGCTGCGCGTCCTCGCCGAAGCGGCGAGACTTCCGCTGGTCAGATGCCTCGCCACCGGCCTCTACGACGCCGTCGCCGGGCCGGGGCCGCGCGCCTCCGGCATCGCGCGGACCAAGGTCATCGACGACGCCCTCGCCGAAGCCATGACCGGCGGCACCCAGTGCGTCCTCCTCGGCGCCGGCTACGACACGCGCGCCCATCGGCTGCCCGCGCTCGCCGGCCGGGCCGTCTTCGAGGTCGACCACCCCGCCACCCAGGCCCGGAAGCGGGCCGTCGTGGGCGCCGGCCCCCGCTACGTCGCCGTCGACTTCGAACACGACGATCTCACCGCCCGCCTCCTCGAAAACGGCTTCGACCGGCGGAGCCGGAGTGTGTTCGTCTGGGAGGGCGTCACCAACTACCTCACCGCCGACGCCGTCGATGCGACGCTCGCCGCCGTCCGCGGGCTCGGCGGCGACCTCGTCTTCACCTACGTCGACGTCCGGGCCCTGCACGAGCCCAGCCCCTTCCCCGAGGCGCGCCGGTGGGTGCGGGCCGTCGCGCGGTCCGGGGAGCCGTGGACCTTCGGTTTGCTCCCCATCGAGACCGGGGCGTTCCTGGCCGAACGCGGTTTCGACCTGCGGAAAGACGTGTCGACCCACGACGCGGGCGGCGGCTCCCGGCTCTACCGGATCGCGATCGCCACGAGGAGCGCGGATGCCCCGCATCAGTGAGGAGCGCCGCACCGCGCAGCGGCAGCGGATCCTCGACGCCGCGATGACCTGCTTCGAGAAGGCCGGCCCGGACGGCGCGTCCATGCAGGACATCGTCGCCGAGTCCGGGATGAGCGCCGGCGCCATCTACCGCTACTTCGACGGCAAGGAGGCGATCATCGAGGCGGTCGCCGCCGACCGGCACGAGCACGAGCGCGACCTGGTCGCCGCGGCGATCGCGGACGGCGGCCCCGACGCGCTGAAGCGGTTCCTCGACGCCTACTTCGACTGGGTCGCCGACCCCGAGGAGGCGCGGCGGCGGCGCGTCACCGTCCACGTCTGGGCCCGCGCCCAGCACGACGAGCGGCTCCGGAAGATCGTCACCGAGGGACTCGCCCCGCTCGACGACGTCGGCCGCGCGCTGGCCGGCATCGGGCTGCCGGACGGCGTCGAGCCGGACATGTTCGCCCGCGTCCTGCTCGCGCTCATCCAAGGTTTCCTGCTTCAGCGCTCGTGGGAGCCCGGCCTCGACCCGCAGCGCTACCGCGACACGGTGACCAGCCTCCTCGATCGGGTGTTGCCGCGGTGAGCGGCGACCGTGTTAGCCTGTCGCCGTGCAGCGCCTGATGATGTCCTCGCGACTCGTAACCCGGCGCGCCGGCTGAACCCAGGTCGCCGGCGCGCAGCGTCGTCGATCGCGCTTTCTCGGGACCTGGCCCCGATCTCATTCCTTCTTCAGCTCGGAGATCCGCCATGTCCACGTCTTTCGCCGTTCCCGCGGCCCGCTCGGCGATGCTGCTGCGCCGCCGCATCGCCACGTACTTCGTCGGCGGTGCCGAAGAGATCCCGGCGCTCGTCCGCGCGCTGGCCGGCCACCTCGTCCACGAACTGTCCGTCGACATCAAGGACGGCGTCCGCGAGAGCAGCATGGTCTGCGCCGTCCTGCTCGCCACCGAGGAGACCGAGCCGCTGCTCGGCAGGCTGCGCGAGCTGGCTTCGGTCGTTTCGGCCGAACTCGCCTAACTCCGCACCAGCGACCGCGAGCGTATCGCGTTCGCGACCATCGCCACGCCCTCCTCGGTGAACAGCGACTCCGGGTGGAACTGGACCCCCTCGATCGGCAGCTCGCGGTGCCGGACGCCCATGACCTCCCCCGTCGACGACCAGGCCGTGACGACCAGGTCGGCCGGCAGGGTGGCCGGGTCGAGCACCAGGGAGTGGTAGCGCGCCACCGTCAGCGGGTTGCGCAGGCCCGCGAACACGCCGCGGCCGTCGTGGGCCAGCGGCGAACACTTGCCGTGCATCGGCTCCGCCGCGTGCACCACCCGGGCGCCGAACGCCGCGCCGATCGCCTGGTGGCCCAGGCACACCCCGAGGATCGGGACGCGCCCGGCCAGCCGGCGGACCAGCTCGATCGAAATGCCCGCGTCCGCCGGGTCGCCGGGGCCCGGTGAGATCAGGACCAGCTCCGGGTCGAGCGCGGCGACCTCGGCCACGGAAATCTCGTCGTTGCGGTAGACCTCGCACGACCCGCCGAGATTTCCCAGGTACTGCACCAAGTTGTAGACGAACGAGTCGTAGTTGTCGAGCACGCAGATCACGCGGCCGCCCCCTCCACCGTCACGCCGAGGGCCCGGGCCCCGGACCCGAGCTTCGCCAGGCACTCCGCGTACTCCTCGGCCGGGTCGGAGTCGTGGACGATGCCGCCGCCCGCCTGCAGCCGGATTTCGCCGTCGCACCACACCATGCTGCGGATCGTCAGGTACAAGTCCACATGGGACACCCCGAACGAGCCGACCGCGCCCGAGTACAGCCAGCGCCGCGACGGCTCCAGCGCGTCGATGATCTCCATCGCGCGCACCTTCGGCGTCCCGGTCATGGTCCCCGCCGGGAACGTCACCCGGATCAGCTCGGCGGTGCCGCGCGCCCCCGACGGCTCGCCCCACACGTCGGACGTCAGGTGCATGACGTGCGAGTACCGCTCGACCGCCATCAGCCGCTCCACCGAGACGGTCCCCGGGCGGCACACGCGGCCGAGGTCGTTGCGCGCGAGGTCGACGAGCATCCGGTGCTCGGCCAGCTCCTTCACCGACGAGCGCAGGTCGTCCTCGGCGAGCCGGTCGGCGCGCCCGTCGCGCCCGCGCGGCCGGGTGCCGGCGAGCGGGCGGATCAGCGCGCGGCCGCGGATGAGCGTCAGGCACGGCTCCGGGGACGCGCCGACCGCCTCGAAAAGCGGCCCGCCGTACCAGAAGTGGTACGGCGACGGGTTGATCTCCGTCAGTCTCCGGTAGACGCGCAGTCCGTCCACAGTGGCCGGTGCGGTCCAGGCGTTGGAGAGCACGAGCTGGAAGACGTCGCCGTCGAGGATGTGCCGCTGCGCGCGCCGCAGCGCGTCGACGTACTCGTCGTATTCGAAGCCGAACGTCCCGGCGCCGACCGCGACGGTCCCGAGCGGGGCGACGGCGAGCCGGTCGAGCGTCCGGGCGACCCGGGTGGCGGCCCGGCGCGCGGCCGCGGGGGTCGTGCCGCGGCCGATCACCCGCCCCGCGGAGACCAGCACCTCGGGCAGGAAGAATTCGTACACCGGACGCCCGCCCGCCGGGTGCCGGCTGGGCAGCCGCTCGAAGTCACGCGCGGCGTCGTAGGCGAGGAACCCGAACCAGGCCACCTCGGCCTCGGTGGTGTCCGGCGGGAGATCCAGCCCGGCCAGCAGGTCCACCGCGGCGGTGAGCGGCGCGGGCCCGTCGCCGCCCGGGTGCGAGAGGACGGCGAGCTCACCCGCGACCACCACCGCGTCCCGGCCGCCCGGCCCGGCGGTGAGCATGACGCGCCCGGCCGGCCGCAGGGCCGCGGCCGCCGCCACCGGGTCGACCGCCGTGGCCAGCGGGACGACGTGGCGGTGCAGCCGGGCGCCCGGCGACAGCGCGGACGTGATCATCGCGCGACCGCCGGCACCCGGAACTGCGTCCGCTCGTGGTCGCCGACGGGCTTGCCCATGGCGTAGCGGAACGCGGCGAGCTGGATCGCCCGCGGCGGGCAGCCTTCGACGAAGATGCCCAGGTCCCGGCTCTCGTACAGGCAGTTTCCGACGAGGACGACTTCCCCGCGCAACGGCGGGTGTTCGACCTGCGGCCCGGAGATGACCGTCATCTCCCCGTCCCACGCGCACAGTTCTTCGGCCAGGGCCCGCATCGCCCCGGCGACGAACCGGCTGCACGCCGGGCAGGCGTTGTCGGCGTAGACGTGGATCCCTTCGCGCGGCACGACGATCTCGACCGGCGCCTTCACCATGTCGAACGCCAGCTCGGAAAGCGGCGTGCCGAGCAGCTCGATGTCCTCGATGGCCAGGGGTCCCATCCCCCGCTGGTGCGCGTCCCGCAGGTAGGCGACGCTGTCCGGGTCGAAGCCCGCGAGGGTCCCGACGGCGACGTCGAGCGCGACGGCGTTGCGGCTCGCGGCCAGGAACCCGACCTCGCGGGCTCGGCCGTCCATCGGGTAGTTGCCCTCGATCACCGTGGTGCCGTCGCACACGACCAGGTCCTGCGGCCGCATCAGGTTGAGGTCCACAGTGGACTCGTCGACGCCCGCCATGTGCACGATCCGGGTCGTGTACCCGGGCAGCAGCCCGACCAGGTTCTTCATCGCGTTCGAGTAGACGACGCTCGCATGCGTCCGCAGCTGCGGGACACCGATGAAGTAGTCGCAGTCCAGGATCAGCTCGGGGACGGCGATCGGCACCCGCAGCGACGTCGCGCCCGGGATGCCGGTGATGCGCAGCGGCAGGTCGTCGAAGCTGACGACGCGAGCGTACTTGGCGGCCTCGTGGTCGCGCAGGATCTCGTAGATCGCGTGCGTGCGCTCGGCGATCACCGGCCGGGCCCCGTGTTCGGCGACGACGCGGGCGATCGCGGCCAGCAGCGCCGGCCGCACGTGGAACCCGGGCGCGGTCTGGAAGAGGTTCGGCTTGATCAGCACCTCGGCGCCGGCCGGCAACGCCGACAGGGGGTCGCCGAGCAGGTCGAGTAGCCGGTCCAGGCCGTCCGGCACGCCGGCATCGCCGCTGACGGCCGTGAGGGCGACCTTCTCAGTCATCGGTGTCCTCCACGGCGATGACGCGCGCCGGGGCGGCCTCGGCGCCGGCCACCTTGGTCGGCAGGGCGATCAGCTGGACGACCTGCTTGGTCAGCTCGTGCATGTTGGTGACGTACTCCAGCAGCGGGATCCCGGCGGCGAGCAGCGCGTGGTGCACCGGGGACCCGGCGTCGCCCGGCCGTTCGGTGAGGCAGTCGAAGCCGATGAGGCACGCGCCGTTGTCGATGGCCCACCGCGCGGCCGACGGCGTCAGGTAGGGCGGGCGGTCCCAGTAGTCGGGCCGGCCCCAGTTGTGCCGCAGGTAATCCGTGCGGATGAGCAGCCGGTCGCCGCGCCGCCACACCGGCCGCAGCGTCTTCTCCAGGTCGTCGCCGGTGACCTCGTCCAGCTCGCCCTTGTGGGACAGGTCGGCGACGCAGGCGCGGCCGATCAGCGTCTCCAGCGGTACCTCGTCGATGCCTTCGGTGCCCGGGTAGAAGTGCAGCTTGTACTCCATGTGCGTCCCGTTGTGCGGGAACACGTGCAGGTAGGAGAACGTGCGCTTGGTGCCGTACGGGTCGTTCTCCGGGGTCATCGAGCGTTCGCTGACGAACTTCGGGAACCAGTCGGCGGGGTAGGACGGCATTCCGTCGTAGAAGCCGTGGGTGAGGTCGACGAGTCGGGGCACCGGGGTTCTCCTTGCTCAGCAGGTGAAGAGGCAGGTGTTGCGGACGTCGGGGTTGTTGATCATGGTGATGACGGTGGTGCCGCCGGGCGCGATCGCGCGCACGCCGCCGCCGGACAAGCCCGACGGGGTCATGAACGCCGCCCACAGCGCGTACCACTCGGAGCGCTCGCCGGTGTCGGGGTCGATCACCGTCTCCAGGTTCGGCCGCACGATCTCCTGGACGAGCGAGCCGGTCCGCGAACCCGCTTCGAGGGTCTCCCGCCAGGTTCCGGCGTCGACCTCCTGGCCGATGACGACGCCCTGGCCGCCGGAGAGGCCGGTCGGCTTGAACACCAGCTGGTCCTGGCGCCGCACGCACTCCTCGATGCGCCCGGCGTCCGGGCCCGCGCCGGGGCGCCCGAGCATCCGGCACCACGGCAGCACGCGCTCGATCACGGCCCGCTCGGCCGGCTCGAAGGTGTCGGCGAACTCGGACAGCATCGCCAGGGTTCCCTTGTTGCCGAACACGTTCGTCGGCGTCCAGACGACCACCTGGCCGGCTTCGTGGGCGCGGAAGACCGGTTCCAGCAGCGCGTCGCAGTCCGGGTGCGCCAGCATTTCTTCGAGGCCGTAGTACCGCAGGACGACGTCGACCGGCGTGCCGTCCAGGTACGGCTTGCCGGAGTGGTACCGCAGGTCGCCGATCTCGCCGACGCGGCATTCGACGTCGTTCTCCGCCAGCAGCTCGGCGATCGCGCGCCGCTGGTGGCCGTAGGTCGTCATCCCGCCGGGGCCTTCGACGATCGCGACCACCGGCTCGCCGGCGCCGATCGTCTTGCCCGCGTTGCGCAGCGCCTCGGCGAGGTCGGAGCCCATGTCGAGGAACCCGAGGCCGTGCTCGGCCGCGAACCCGGCGACCGCCGGCACCCGCAGGTACGCCTTGGGCAGCGTGCCGACCATGTCCAAGCCGCCGAGCGCGCTGCCGATGTTGTACTCCAGCAGCTTGAACGCCGAGCCGTCGTAGTAGACGTCGGCGCGGCCGTAGAGCGGCGGCGGCCCCTCGCCGAGCAGCCGGGTCATCAGCGCCGCGTGCCGGTCGTCGATGCCGAGCGCGGTGCGGAACCGCGTGAAGTCGCCGTCGAACAGGCGCCGCGGCAGGCCGCCGACGAGCTCGTAGATCGTGACGAGGTCCCGGCCGAACGCCCGGTACTCGGCCTCGTCGACCACGATCGGCCGCGGCAGCAGCCGGGGCCAGGACAGGCGCTTGGTCTCCGACAGCTCGAGGCTCGCCCGCGCGTGGCGCAGCGGCCCGTCCGGTGCCTCGCAGCCGGCGAGGTAGGCCTCGGTGACCCGGTCAGCCCGTGTGGACATGGATTCCTCCCTGGGAGTCAGACGGAGACGGGCTCGGTGGCGCGGATCGCGCGGCGGGCCAGGATCACGCGGTACTGCAGGATGATCACGACGCCGAAGAGCAGGTAGATCCCGGCCATGCCCTGCATGCTGACCACCGCGCTGAGGCTGATCAGGATCGAGTTGACGATCTGGCCGAACCGGATGTGCAGGTAGTACGCGGCCAGGTACCGCGGCCGGCCGTCGTCCGGGGCCAGTTCGGCCAGCAGCGCCTGCTGCACCGGCAGGTTCATCAGCTCGCCGACGGTCAGCACGACGACGGCGACGAGCAGCAGCCACGCGTCGTCGGTGACGGCGAGGACGGCGAACCCGCCCGCGTACAGGGTGATGCCCGCGTAGAGCCGGGCGCGGTCCGGCATCCGCTTCAGCAGCGTGTTGACGACCAGCGCGAACGCCACGACCAGGAGCGTGTTGACCGCCTTGAGCACGCCGAGCATCTCCACGCCGGTCACGGCGCCGAACGGGAACACCGCCTGCGTGGGGAAGTCCGTCGACAGCCGGATCCCGATCGCGGTGCTCAGCTGCCCTTCGAGGGTCAGGATCAGCGTGGCGGCGATGATCAGCCGGCGGAACGTCGCGTCGGCCAGCACCACCTTGTACCCCTGGACGAACTGGGCGAGGCCGGTGAGCTTGACGGGCGGGCGGGGCGTCTCCGGCTTGGTCTCCGCCACGAGCGCGATCGTGACCGTGAGGGCGAAGGCCATCCCGATCGCGCCGGCGAGGATCACCGCGCCGAAGTGGGAGCTGTAGAGGAAGGCGCCGAGCAGCGCGCCGGTCCCGAGCGCGAGGTTGATCACCCAGTAGTTGACCGTGTAGACGAACTTGCGCTGGTCGGGCGGGGTGACGTCGATGATCGTCGCGTCGTTGGCGGGCAGGGCGAGGTTCGTCCCGAACTTCACGATGGCGTAGCTGAAGTAGACCGCCAGCGCGCCCCAGTCCGCGTAGTACGCGACGGCCATCAGCGCCAGGAACCCGGTGCCGACGACGTCCCCGACGACGAGCACCGGACGGCGGCCCCAGCGTTCGGACAGGTGCCCGCCGACGAGCATGCCGACCACCGCGAACGCGGCGAACACGAGGATCAGCGCGCCGGCGACGGCGACGCCCACGTGCGCCGCGAGGTAGATCGCGATGAAGGTGAGGATCATCGCGTCGATCAGCTTGTGCACGAACGCGAGGCCGATCCGGACCCGGACGTTGCGGTGCAGGGCGAAAAAGGCCCTCATCGGACTTCCACTTCGATCAGGGCGCGGACTCGGTCCGCGCGGGCTTGGGCCTCCGCCGCGTCCGCGGAGCCGGTGAGGATGACGAAGCCGTGCCGGGTCTTGGAGCTGACCGTCTCCGGCAGGACGTCACCGGGCGCGAACGGGAAGCTCAGGGTGTCCACGTAATCCAGTGCGCGCACGGCGTCGAGGCCCGAGACCGACCGCAGGACTCCGGGTGGGAAGGAGAAGTACGCGATGTGCCCGACGAGCCCGCCGCGTTCCGGCCGGGACGTCCGCCCGGCGAGGGCGGCGAACATCGCCCGCTTGACGTCGAAGCCGGTGGCCAGCTCGATGAGGTTCGGGATCTTGTCCCCGCCCAGCCGGGCCTGGGACTCCACGATCCGCGGCCCGTCCGCGGTGAGGATGACCTCGGTGTGCGCCGGGCCGCACTGGTAGCCGGCGGCGTCGAGCAGCTCGACCGCGAGCGCGGCGACCTGCCGGGTCGCCGCGGTTTCCGGCTCGCCGAAGAGGTGGCCCCGCTCGACGAAGTGCGGGAGCGGGCCGAGCAGCTTGCGCGTCACGCCGAGGACGTGGTGCTCCCCGCGCACGGTCATCGTCTCGACGCTGAACTCCGGGCCGCGCAGGTACTCCTCGACCAGCAGCGGCCCGGAGTACGCCAGCGCGGCCAGCTCGTCGCCCCAGGCGGGCAGGCCGGCCGGGTCGGTCAGCAGCAGCGTCCCGCGGCTGGCCGACAGCGCGGCGGGCTTCACCACCACCGGCAGCGTGAAGCCGTCGAGCAGCTTTTCGACGTCCTGCCAGCGGTCCGCGGTGGCGAACCGGACCGTCGAGATGCCCTTGTCGCGCAACAGGGTGCGCATGGCGAGCTTGTCGTTGAGCAGGAACACCGAGTGCGGTGAGTTGACGGCCGCCCCGAGGTCGTCGGCGACCTCGTAGGCGAGCTGCATGCTCTCCTCGCTGCCGACGTGCCAGACGTGCTCGGCGCCGGTTTCCCGCACCGCGGACCGGATCGCGTCGGCGTACGCGACGCGGTCGGTGAAGTCCACCAGCCGGAGGCCGTCGGCCTGCGCCTCGACTTCCTCGAGGTAGGCCGGGGCGTCCGCGCCGAACAACCGCCCGGCCTCGGCCGGGTCCCAGATCGCCGTGATCCGGAACCCCTCGGCCCGCGCCTTGCCGAGGTATGCCTGGTACGGCATCACCATCACGAGGTTCGGCATGTCTTCTCTCCCTGTCCGGGCATCGGTGACCCCAGCTTCGCCGACGCGGCCATCAGCGGACCATCGGCGGCGCATCGGCGCGGGTCTCCACGACGACCTGCTGGGCGGCGGCCTCGGCGATCCGGCCCGCCAGGTACGCGTCGCTCGCCGTCGCCAGGACGTGCCCGACCCGGTCTTCGTTCACCCGCAACGGATCCACCCGCCCGCCGGGTTCGACGGACACCCCGGCCTCGCGGACCCCCGGCAGCGCGGCGGCGATGTCCAGCCCGCTCACCGCCGTCACGACCCCGGGATCGGCGGTGAGGTACCGGATCGCCGCGCCGCCCTTCGGTGCCATGACCACGTCGCCGACGGACTCGCCGAGGTACTGGCGCAGCAGCAGCTCCATCGTGGACACGCCGAAGCTCAGGTCCATCAGCTCGGTGATCCGGTCACCCGCCGGCCGCGGGTTGATCTCGATCAGCCGGGGGCCCGCGCCGGTGTACTTGATTTCGACGTGCGCGATGCCGAGGTCGAAGCCGGCCGCCGTGGTCGCGGCCACGGCGGCCGACTCCAGCTCGCGCCGGACCGGGCCCGGCAGCGCCGTCGGGAAGCTGTGCCCCAGTTCGACGAACCGGTTGCGGCCGCCGAGGATCTTGTCGGTCACCCCGAGCACGCGGACCGTGCCCGCCTCGGCCAGGATCTCCACGCTCACCTCGAACCCGACGAGGCACTCCTCGACGAGCACCTCGGGCGAGCGGGCCTGGCCGCGGCGGTTGGTCGGCGCGGACCGGATCGCCGTGAACGTCGCGGTCACCTCGGCCGGGGTCGTGCAGCGGACGACGTGGGCACCGCTGGTCTCGTCGACCGCCTTCACCACGCACGGCAGCCCGATCTCCTCGGCGGCGCGCGCGGCCTCCTCGACGGTGGTGACGACGCGGAACTCCGGCACGGGTACCCCCCGCTCGGCCCACCGCCGCCGTTGCGCGGCCTTGTCGCGGGCGATCCGGACGGCGGCCGGGTCGGGGCCGGGCAGGCCGAGCTGGCGCGCCGCTTCGGCGGCCTGGATGACCTCGTACTCGGCCACCGAAAGCAACGCGTCGAGCGGCTTCGCGGCGTCGACCGCCTTCACCGCTTCCAGCAGCGGCTCCAGCTCGTGGGTCGGGCAGGACACGACCTCGTCGACGCACGTTTCGAGGACCTCGGTGCCGCCCGGCGTCGCGTGGTAGCGATCCAAGCCCGAGCTGAAGAAGGTGACGTGCAGGCCCAGTCCGCGCGCCGCCCGCAGGGCGTCGAACCCGGATCCGGACCGGTTCGACTCGACGAACCCGATGCGTCTCATGGCCGTTTCCTCACTCGTAGTCCAGGCCCGGCGTGCGGGCGCGCTTCAGCTCGAAGAAGTGCGGGTTGCGCGCGAGCGCAAGGTGATCCAGGCGAACGGGCAGGCCGGATCGAAGGAGAAGTCGATGTTCATGGGGGCCTCTCGGTGCCGGGGTCGTGAGTGAGAAACAGGGTCAGAACCCCTGTTTCTCAC
>NZ_JBFBBZ010000014.1:13174-29410 GCF_040682935.1 Amycolatopsis sp. NPDC051061 | reverse complement strand
TGTTGTTGTGGTCCTTGTGGTGGTGGGGGCGGGGGCGGGGGGGGGGGGTCTCTCGCTAACACCCCCCCAAACCCCCCCTCTCCCCCCACCACGACCCGGGTCGACGGCGTGCAGCCAGCCGAACTCGTCGGGCGCGTCGCCGTACTGGACGTCCAGCAGGGCGTTCAGCAGGCGGCGGGTGACCGGGCCGGTGGTGCCGTCGCCGATCGCCCACTCGCCGTCCGGCGTCACGGCGTGGCTGACCGGCGCGACGGCGCGGGCGGTGCCGCACGCGAACGTCTCGGTGACGCGCCCCTCCCGGCAGCCGCGTGCCCAGTCTTCGAGGGTGACCGGCTCCTCGGCGACGGTCAGGCCGAGCCGTCCCGCCAGCCGCAGGATCGAATCGCGGGTGATGCCGGCCAGCAGCGTCCCGCTCAGCGGCGGCGTGACGAGCCGGTCGCCCTCGACGAAGAACAGGTTGGAGCCGCCGACCTCTTCGACGTACCGGCGCTCGCGCGCGTCCAGCCAGACGACCTGGTGGCAGCCGTGCGCCGCGGCCTCCCGCTGCGCGATGTAGGAGCCGCCGTAGTTGCCGCCGCACTTGATCGTGCCCGTGCCGCCGTCGGCCGCGCGGACGAACTCGGGTGACGCCCACAGCCGGATCGGCGCGGGCTCGGCCGTGGCGGGCCGGGCGGGGCTGCCGATCACCGCGAACAGGTACTCCTCGGCGGGCCGGTTGGACAGGTGCGTCTCGGCGGCGATCAGGAACGGCCGCAGGTAGAAGCTCTGGCCACGCGGACGCGGCACCCAGGCGCCGTCGACGCGCAGCAGCGCCGCGACCGCCGCGACGAAGTCCGCCTCCGCCAGTTCGGGCATGGCCATCCGGCGGGCCGAGCGCGCGAACCGGGCGGCGTGGTCGCGGGGCCGGAAGAGCACGCGGTGCCCGTCCGGGCGCCAGAACGCCTTCAGGCCTTCGAAGATCGTCTGTCCATAGTGGAACGCCATGGTGGCCGGGTGCAGGGTGAACGCGGCGAGCGGGCCGGTCCGGGCGTCGTGCCACCCGCGGCCGGCCGTCCACCGCGCGGTCACCATGTGGTCGGAGTAGAGCGAGCCGAAGCCGGGCATGCGCAGCAGTTCTTCGCGCTGGCCGGCGGGCATCGGCTCGACGCGCTCGGGCGCGAACTCCAGGGTGGTCATCGCGACTCCTCGCGTTCGAAGCGGGCCAGGGCGCGGTCGGCCAGGGGGCCGGCGAGTCCGGTGTAGCCCGCGGGATCCAGCAAGTCGGGGGGCACGTCGAGCAGGTCGGCCAGGTCCGCGCCGGTGCGTTCGGCTTCGGCGGTGGCGTCGGTCAGCAGGCGCTTGGCCGCCGCCTTCCCGAGCTTCGGGGCCAGGACGGCGGTGACGCGTTCGGAGACGATCGCGCCCCGGGTGAGCCGCAGGTTCGCCGCCATCGCTTCGGGATTCACCCGCAGCGTTTCGACCAGGCGGACGGCGTTGGCGGCGGCACCGGCCGTGCTGCGCAGGGTGTCCCGCAGCGGCTGCCACTCCGCGTGCCAGCCACCCGAGGACCGTTCGTCCTCGGCGGTCATCGATTGGAACAGCACGACGGCGAGCGGCGGCAGCTGCCGGGCCGCGGTCGCCACCAGCGTCGCGAACACCGGGTTGTGCTTCTGCGGCATGGCCGAGGACGCGCCGCGGCCCGGCGCCCGCTCCTCGGTGACCTCGCCGATCTCGGTGCGCGAGAGCACGAGGACGTCCGCGGCGATCTTGCCGAGCGCGCCCGTGGTGACCAGCAGCGCCGAGGCGACGTCGGCGATCGGCGTGCGGATCCCGTGCCACGGCAGCACTTGTGGTGCGAGCCCGAGCCGCCGCGCGACCAGGTCCGGCAGCTCCAGCGAGCCGGGACCGTACTCCTCGTAGGCGGCGAGCGTCCCCGCCGCGCCACCCAGCGACACCGGCAGGTCCGCGCGCACCCGCCGCACGCGGTCGACGGCGTCGAGCACGAGGTGCAGCCAGGTCGCCGCCTTGAGCCCGAACGTCACCGGCACGGCGTGCTGGGTCAGCGTGCGCCCGGCCATCGGCGTGTCCCGGTGGGCCCGGACGTGCCCGGCGAGGTGACCGGCCGTCGCCAGGAGGTCCCGGGTGACCCGGTCGAGCGTGGCCGCGCACAGCAGCATCAACGCCGTGTCGAGGATGTCCTGGCTGGTGCTGCCCCGGTGCACGTACTCGGCGGCGGCCGGGTCGAGGGCCGCGGTGAGCCCGGCGACGAACGCCACCACCGGGTTCGCCGTCTCGCGGACGCCCTCGGCGATGGCCGCGGGATCCAGGTTCCCGGGCACCGAGGCGGCGCGGATGGCCTTCGCCGCCTCCTCGGGGAGCACGCCCAGCTCGGCTTGGGCTTCGGCGAGGGCGACCTCGGTGTCGAGCATCGCGGTCAGCAGCGCGTGGTCGTCGACCAGCGCGCCGGCGCCCGTCGCGGCCCACGCGGGGGAAAGCAGCTCGCTCATGCCGTCCTCTCCAGGTCGTCGTGTTCGGCGGCGATCCGCAGGCACGAGCGGGCGATCGCGTCCGCGTCGCCGAGGATCACCGAGTTGACGCCGGGCCGGATGCCCGCCGCGGTCACCCAGTGCACGGCCTCGGTCGGCACGCCGAACGCGAACCGCCGCGGGTGCGGCCGGTCCCCGGCGTCCAGCACGTGGTACGGCCGCCGCGTCACGGCCAAGCCGCCCGTCTCGAACTCCCCGATGCGGTAAGGGCGGCACTCGCCGCGGGCGAGCAACGTCCGCAGCAGCGGATCCGTCGTGCGCCGCAGGTCGGTGTCCGGCAGGCGTGCCTCGATCAGCGTCTTCGCCCCGACGACGACGTCGGGGCACGCGGCCGACCGCGCGACGAACCGGCCGCCGGCGCCCTCGATCCGCACGTCCGGGCCGAGCACTTCGAGCACGCCGGCGTCCAGCAGCGCGCCGAACTGCTCGACGCGTTCGGCGGGCGGCCCGATCGACAGGTACGCGTTGAGCGGCATGTACCAGCGCCGCAGGTCGTCGCGGTAGGAGGCGCCGGAGATCCCGCCGTGGTCGACGACCAGCCGGATCTCGTTGCGCAGGTCGCGCAGGACATCCGTGGCCGCCTTGAGCGGACCGGTCACGTTCCCCTGGTGCGCCTCGGCCAGCTCGGTGTCCACAGCGGACCGGAGCCACGCGCGGAACGTCGGTGTCGAGGCGAGGTCGGCGGCCGAGTAGGGCGTCGCCACCCGCCGCCAGTCCCAGGCCCGGTCGATGCCGAACTTGGCCAGGACGATCCGCTGGGCCTCGGTTTCCCGCACCGCCAAGGGGTCGCCGCCGGACGGCACCTCGGCGGGCCCGGCGGCGGCGAACGCCTCGGTGAACGCCTCGACGTCGCAGGCGCACCCGCGCTCCCGCACCTGGGCCGCGTAGAAGACCGTGCGGACCTCCTGGTCGATCAGCGGCCAGACGTCGCGGCGGAAGTCGGCGCCCTCGCGCAGCCGCCCGATCACCGCGGAGGTGAGGAACCGCGGTTCGTGCCGGCCGGAAGCGCCCTTCTCGTTGCGGGCGCGGGCCTGGTACGGGACGCCGCGCCGCGACCCGGCGACCAGCCGCGGTTCCCGGCCGGACGGGACGTAGGCGAGCGCGCCGCCCGGCTCACGCGTGAACCGGCCGCCGCGCCCGAGGGTGAGCAGGGCCAGGTGGTCGAAGAAGTTCAGGCCCATCCCGCGCAGGAGCACCGGCTCCCCCGCGGGCACGCCCGAGGGCGACGCGTCAGCCGGGTTGCCCGGCGCGAAGTAGCGCAGGCCGTGGCGCTCGGCGTACCGGCTCAGGCCCGCTTCGGCCGGGCTGAGCTCGTGCGGCTGGTGTCCCAGCGCGAGCACGACGGCGGCCAGCCCGCCGACGGTCGTCCCGTCGGCCAGGACGACGTCCTGCCGGCCGTCGGGGCGGTCCCGGACGTCGACCGCCCGCGCCTGGTGGGCCACGAACTCGAGCGACGGCGGCGCGGTGCGCGTGATCCGCCGCCGCGTCCAGCGCAGGTAGCTGCCGTAGAAGGCCCGTGACGGGTAGTCGTCCGGGCCCAGCGCCGCCGCCTCGGCGCGGACGGCGTCCGGCACGTCCGGGCTGCCGAGCAGGGCGATCGACCGCGCCCACTCGTACAGGCTCGGGCCGCGCACGACCGGGCCTTCGCAGTCGACGGTCTCGTCGACGAACATGGTCACCTGGCCGGCGACGGTGTTCATCAGCAGCAGGCGGTCCTGCGTACTGCGCCACACCTGGCCGCCGTCGGCCAGCCGCGGGTCGACGAGGTGCACGACCAGCCGGTGGCCGCGTGGCACGAGCGCGTTCGTGTTGGCGCTCAACCGTTCCGCGACCGACAGCCCGCGCGGGCCGAGCCCGACCACGGCGATCTCCGACGTCTTCCCGAACACTGTCTCCCACTCCCGTACTGGTCTTGGTCAGCGTCTCTGCAGGCTTCGGCCGAGCCCGGCCGCGGCGGCGGCGAGCCGGGTCATCAGTCCCGCGAACTGCTCCGGCCGCAGCGCCTGCTTCGCGTCGCACAGCGCCTCCTCCGGCCGGACGTGGACGTCGACCAGCAGCGCGTCCGCCCCGGCCGCGATGGCGGCCAGCGACAGCGGCTCCACCAGCTCCGGACGACCGCCCGAGTGACTCGGGTCGACGATCACCGGCAGGTGGGTGCGCTGCTTCCACAGCGCCACCGCGGTCAGGTCGAGCGTGAAGCGCGAAGACGGCTCGAACGTGCGGATGCCGCGCTCGCACAGCACCACCTGGTCGTTGCCTTCCAGCAGCAGGTACTCCCCGGCGGCGAGCGTCTCCTCGACGGTGCAGCCGAACCCGCGCTTGAGCACGACCGGCAGGCCGCTCTGGCCCACCGCGCTCAGCAGCGCGAAGTTCTGCATGTTCCGCGCGCCGATCTGGAAGCCGTCCACGACCTCGGCCAGCCGCTTGACGTGCTCGGGGTCGACGACCTCGGTCACGAACGGCAGTCCCGTCTTCCGTCTCGCCTCGACGAGCAGCTCGAGCCCGGTGAACCCCCGTCCCTGGAACGCATGCGGTGACGTCCGCGGCTTGAAGACGCCGCCCCGCAGCGCGACGGCGCCGTGCTCGGCCACGAGTTCCGCCGTGGCGAGCATCTGCTCCGGCGTCTCGACCGCGCAGGGGCCGGCGATCACCGCCACCGAGCCGTCCCCGATCGTGGCCGGGCCGAGGGCCACCTCGGTCCCGGCCGGGCGCAGCTCCCGGCGGCCCAGCCACGCCTCGCCGACCCGCGGCACGCGCAGGGTCGGCGACGGCAGGTCCGCCGCCGCGGCGAGCAGGTCGGCGTTGTCCACTCCGGACACGGGAAGGACGTGGCTGGCGCCGAGGCGGTACACCTGCGTCGGCGTGCCGGCGGACTCCAGGTACCGCAGCCAGCCGTCGACCCGGGCGCGGGTCACGGTCTCGTCGAACACGAGCAGGAGGTCTTGGTGAGTCACGGCGATCGTCTCTTCTCCGGAGGTTTTCACGCCAGCGCGTCGCTGGTGGCGAGGTTCTTGCCCCGGCGGTCACGGACGTGCACGGCGAGGTCCTTGTACTTGTCCCGGAGGAAGCGCTTGAGCGACTTGCCGGTGACGCCGAGCGGGAAGTCGTCGTCGCCGGTGGCGACCTCGACGACCGACAGCTCGGGCTTCCCGTTGGCCCGCAGGGCTTCGTTGGCCGCGAACAGCACCTTCCCGGCGTCGACGTCCCGGCCGGTCACGACGGCCACGGCCACCTGCTCCCCGCCGTGTCCGCCGGCCACGACGGTGCAGTCCTCGACGCCGGCGACCTCGTTGAGGATCAGCTCCTCCATCAGCACCGAGTAGCCGGGCCCGGCGGCCGTGTGCACGACGTCGACCACGCGGTCGACCTGGTAGAAGTTGCCCTCTTCGTCCCGGTAGGCGACGTCGCCGGTCAGCCAGTACCCGGCGAGCTTGCTGCGGTAGTAGGTGTCCTGGTTCCCCCAGTACCCGACGGTCATCGACGGCGGCTTCGCGCCGAGCAAGCCGTATTCGTACGGCTCGGCGAGCGTGCCGTTGTCCCGCACGATCGCGACCTCGGCGAACCCGACCGACTTGCCGACGCAGCGGTCGTTGCGCTCGGTCGCCAGGGTGCGCGGCTGCATCAGCACGCCCCAGCCCAGCTCGGTGGTGCCGAGCCGGTCGAGGAACGCGGCCGGCGGCCGCTCCGGCGAGCGGCGGCCCAGGATGTTCTTCAGGTGCCGCTCGTGGATGGCGTCCGCCATGGACACCCAGATGTTCACCGAGTCGAGGGCACCCCGGGGCGTCTCGATCGCCGCCAGCTCCGGGTAGGCGTGGCCGAACGCCATCACCATGCTCGGCCGGTGCGTCTCGACGGCGTCGGCGAGTTCGGCGCCGGTGACGTCCCGGTGGACGACCATCGGCTGGCCGCCCAGCACGGCGTAGGCGTTGAACGACACGCAACCCTGGTGCGACTGCGGAAGCGCGTTCAGGATGAGCGCGTCCGGCTCCTCCTGGTAGTTCACCGCCCGCCACTTGGGACCGTCCAAAATGGTCTTGTGGGTGTGGATGACCGGCTTCGGCAGCCCGGTCGTACCGGAGGAGTGCATGAGGCCGACGGGGTCGTCCGGGTGGTGGCGGAACCGGTCGGCGTCCGGCAGGACCGCCGACGGCGGCCCGTCCTGTCCCGTGTGGACCCACCCGAGGTTCAGCCGGTCGAGGTCCGGGGCGATCCGGTCGAGCCGCTCGGAGTCGGTGTAGAGGCCGGTGGCCCCGCTGCGCTCGATCAGCGCGACGGCGCTGTCGCGCTTCGCGTTGCTGTTGATGAGCATCGAGATCGCGCCGATCTGCGCGAGCGCCGAGAGGTGCAGGAAGTACTGGATGGAGTCGGGCGGGAAGACGGCGACCCGGTCGTGCGGCCGCACACCCCGCTCGAGGTACCAGACCGACCAGCTCTGCACGAGGTGGTCGAGGTCCCGGAGGCTGAACCAGCGCTTCGTTTCGCCGTCGGTGTACGGGATCGGGGTGAGCGAGTGGATGAAGGGCTCGTCCGGGTACGGGTTGAGCTCGAGCATGGCGGGCAGCAGGTTCCCCCCGCCGATGCGCGGGTCGGCGAGGACCCGGGCCCGCAGTTCGGGACTCAGGACGGTCTTGCGGGTGAACTCCATGGCATCACTTTCTGCTGCGGGACCACGGTCTTTGACTCCACGACCGAGCTTGCCCGGTGACACCATCGGCGGACCCTCGCCGGTGCATCGGTGCCGCATCGGCGGCGATGGCGTTGCGAGGCAACGGATATCGATGTCGCACAGCGCGTTCGCCCGGTCACCGGCGCGGACGAAACGGACGACACGCGCACCCAGGCGGGTACGCGTGTCGTCCGTGCGGGTACGGAAAGCGGGTCAGCCGAAGCTGCACTCCAGGTCGCCGACCGCGGTCAGCCTCTTGCGGCCGATGGTCGTCAACACCGACTCGTGCTCCACCGCCTTCACGCGCGCGTGCTCCCGGACCAGGTCGTGGAAGTGGTACCGGCCCGCGGTCCGCTGGCGCAGGACGTGGGCGTCGAACAGCTCCTCCAGCAACCGCTCCGCCTCCGGCACCGGCTGTCCCAGCAGCACGGCCGCGTCGGCCGCGTCGAGCTCCTCGCCGTCGAACGCACCCAAGGCCCGGAACAACCGGCGCTGCGCGGCCGGCAACCGCTCGTAGGACACCTCGAACCGCGACGCCACGCTGCGGTCCTCCAGGCTCAGCTCGGCCAGGCGCGTGGCGCGGTCGCGCAGCCGGAACGCCAGGTCCTCGAGCGACCACGCCGGCCGGTTGTGGAACCGGCACGCCGCGATCGCGACCGCCAGCGGGAGGTGCCCGCAGAGGGCCACCACCTCCGCGACCGCGTCCGGCCGGCTCGCCGTGCGGTCCGGTCCCGCGATCCGGCTGAACAGCGCCGCCGCGTCCGACGGCGGGAACACGTCCAGCGAACGGGACGTCACCCCGTCGAGGCCGGCCAGGCGGCGACGGCTGGTGATGATCACCTGCGCCTTCCCCGTGCCGGGCAGCAGCGGGCGGACCTGCCGGGCGTCGAGGGCGTTGTCCAGCACCACGAGCACCCGCCGCTCAGCGAGCTCGGCCCGCCAGCGCGCGGCGCGCTGCCGGCCGCCGCGAGGGATCCGGTCCGGCGGGAGACCGAAGTCCAGCAGCAGCCGCTCCAGCGCCGCGTCCGGTTCGAGCGGCTCCCGCCCGGCCGTGTGCCCGTGCAGGTCGAGGTAGAGGTGCCCCTCGGGAAACCGGTGCGCCAGCTGGTGGGCGAGCCGGACGGCCAGCGTCGTCTTGCCGGCGCCGGGCATGCCGTCGATGGCCAGGATGCTCAGCGCGGTTCCCGCCGACCGGCTCACCGAAAGGAACCGCAGCTCCTCGGCGCGGCCGGTGAAGTGCGCGGTGTCGTAGGGCAGGAACGACCGGCCCGGGGCGGGCTCGGGCCGCCGCTTCGGCAGGTCGTCACGCAGGATGCGCTCGTACAGCTCGCGGATGCTCGCCCCCGGGTCGACGCCGAGCTCGTCGCGCAGCATCCGCCGGCCCTGTTCGTACGCGTTCAGCGCGTCGGCCGTGCGGCCGCACCGGTGCAGCGCCAGCATCAGCAGCTTGCGGGTCTCCTCCCGCAGCGGGTGCCGCGAGACGAGCTCGCCCAGCTGCGGCACGAGCGACGACGCCTCTCCGCCGTCCAGGCGCAACCCGATGAGCCGTTCGGTCGCGGTCAGCCGGTTCTCCTCGAACCGCGCGGCGACGATCTCGAACGCCGGACTGGTCAACCCGGACAGCGCGGGCCCGTTCCACAGCGCGAGTGCCGCTTCCAGGAGCTCGACGGCCGCGGCGGTGCGCCCGCCGGCGGCCGCGGCGGAAGCCGACGCGACCATCGCGGTGAACCGGTGCGCGTCGACGCCGTGCGGGTCGACGGTGATGCGGTAGCCGGGACCGTCCTTGACGACGAGGTGCTTGGCCGTCCCGAAGCTGCGTCTCAGCGCGGCGACGGCGTTGTGCAGCTGTCTTCGCGCGGTCGCCGGCGGCTCGTCGTCCCACATGGCCTCCAGCAGGCGGTCCGCGCCGACCACCTTGTTCGCGCTGAGCAGCAGCATCACCAGGAGCCGCTGCTGACGGAGACCGCCGAGGTCCACCCGCTCCCCGTCGCGCTGGACCCGCAAGGTGCCGAGCAACTCGAAGTACATTCGATCCTCCCCCACCGTGCGCGAACGGCTACCGCTCGCAGCCGCCGCGCGCCGAACTCGCCGAAACATAGCCGAAAAATGCGCTCGGCAAGACGTAATAACCGACACGGTGTTTTCGGCACGGTATCCCGGCGAATGATCGACGCGGACCGTACACGAATCGTCGCAATTGGCCGACGAACAAATCCAACGCGATAGCCGCGGGTTCGGTTACGTGGTTTTTTCATACCCCGTTCGGTGACGGCACAAATGACCACGGCGAACGCGCGGGGGAAAGGACCTAAGGCGGCGGCGCGAGCGCGGGCGCACGATAGGCCGTGACCGCGCCCGGGCCGCTCAGGCCGAGGCCACCGAGCTCGCCGACCACCGCGGCCGCGAGCCCCGGCCGTGCTTCGACGGCCGCGTGCGCAGGACCATCCACCTCCACCCGGAATCCCCGGCCGAGCAGGCGGACGCGCAGGTCACGGGGGCGGATCCCCGCCTCCGCCAGCCGCGCGCCCACCGCGATCTCGGCGCGTTCCACCAGCCCCAACCTTCCTAAAGAGACCGGCACCCCCACGGAGATACGTGACGCCAGGCAGGGTGTCGACGGCTTGTCGGCCACGGACAGCGACCACGCGGCGGCCAGCGCCCGGACCGCGGCCTTGCCCAGCCCGGCCTCGGCCAGCGGCTCGACGACGCGCAGCTCACGGGCCGCCCGCAGGCCGGGGCGGTGCACGGCGCGGTGGTCGTCGGCGTGGGTCCCGGTCGCCACGTGCGCGAACCCGCGCCGCAGCGCGAGCCCGCCGATCGCGCCGAGCACGGCCTGTTTGCAGAAGTAGCAGCGGTCGCCGGCGTTGTCCCGGTATCCGGGAACGGCCAGCTCGGTACCCGGGACCTCGGCCAGCTCGACCCCCAGACCGGCCGCGATCCCCCGCGCGGCAACGAGTTCCGCCCGCGCGAGGCTGGGCGAGTCGGCGATCGCCGCGAGCACGCTCCCGGCCGGCAACG
Organism: Amycolatopsis sp. NPDC051061; assembly: GCF_040682935.1. Classification (NCBI taxonomy): domain Bacteria; kingdom Bacillati; phylum Actinomycetota; class Actinomycetes; order Pseudonocardiales; family Pseudonocardiaceae; genus Amycolatopsis; species Amycolatopsis sp. NPDC051061. The sequence continues at coordinate 19,201 of NZ_JBFBBZ010000014.1, read as the reverse complement.
CCCGCACGGCCGCGGCCAGCACGAGCGCGGAGTCGACCCCGCCGGAGAACGCGACGGTCACGCTCCCCAGCGCGCGGACCCGGTCCAGCAGCCGATCTTCGATTCCGGTGTCCATTACTCCGTCCCCGCTGGTCGCGCGGTCGCGGTGATCCGATTTCGGCAAAAGAACAGCACTTGTCCTCCGCTCGAGGCGTCTTGCGTGTGGTAAGTCGATCGCGACGGGTCCACCCAGTCAACCCATTGCCGTATTCGTGCGGCATCCCCCGGGAACAGTTTACATACGGTACTCGAGAACGCTAACGTGTCGAAGGTGGTATCGACTGGGGTTACGGCGGCGACCGCCGATCTGGGCTTTGCGCGATTGGACCTCGACCGGGCCGCGCGCACGGGGGATCCGGAAGTGGTGTTCGGCGCGGGAAAGACGCCCGGGCAGATCACGGCCGCGCTCGCGCGGCTGCACGAGGCCCATCCCGGCCGCGCGGTGCTCGCCACGCGGGTCGGCGAAGAGGCGCGGGCGCTGTGCCGGGAACGCCTGCCGGAGGCCGACGTCGACGACGCCGGCCGGACGGTGACGCTCGGGCCCGTGCCGGCACCGCGCGGCCGGGTGGCCGTCGTGTGCGCCGGGACGTCGGACCTGCCCGTCGCCCGCGAGTGCGCCACGACGATCGCGGTCTTCGGTGCGGAGCCGGACCTCGTCGTCGACGTCGGCGTGGCCGGGCTGCACCGGCTGCTGGCCGAACGCGACCGGATCGCCGGTGCCGGCGCCGTCGTGGCGATCGCCGGGATGGAGGCGGCGCTGCCCACCGTCCTCGGTGGACTCGTGGGTACGCCGCTGATCGCCGTGCCCACGAGCGTCGGCTACGGCTGGCACCTCGACGGCCTGACCGCGTTCCTGACCATGCTGAACAGCTGCGCCCCCGGCGTCGTGACGGTCAACATCGACAACGGCTTCGGCGCGGGTGTCGCCGCGGCCCGCGTCGCCCGGCAGTCGGTGACGCCGTGACCGTTGCGTGGATCGACGCCGGGAACGGCTGCGCCGGCGACATGCTGCTGGCCGCGCTGGTCGACGCGGGCGCGGACTTCGACGGCGTCCTCGCGGGACTCTCCCGGCTGCCCGTCGACGACGTCCGGCTCACCGAGCAGGTGGTGCGGCGGCACGGGCTGCGGGCGCGCCAGGTGGTCGTCGAGGCGCCCGAGACGCGGCACGCCCGGCACCTCCCGGAGATCCTCGACCTGATCGCGTCCGCCGCGTTGCCCGGCGCCGCGGAACGCTTCGCCACCAAGGTGTTCGACCGGCTGGCCGACGCGGAAGCCGCCGTGCACGGCATCGACCGGGACCGCGTGCACTTCCACGAAGTCGGCGCGCTGGACGCGATCGTCGACATCGTCGGGTGCGCGCTCGGCCTGGAGGCGCTGGGCCTGCTGGACGCGACCGTCACGGTGTCGCCGATCGCCGTCGGCGGCGGGACGGTGACCGCGGCGCACGGCCGGCTCACCGTGCCACCGCCCGCGGTGCTCGCGCTGCTCACCGGCGCGTCGGCGCCGGTCGCCGCGCACCCCGCCGCGCGGGAGCTGTGCACCCCGACGGGCGCGGCGCTGCTCGTCACGCTCGCCGGCGCGTACGGCCCGATGCCGGCCTGCGTGCCGGTCAAGGTCGGGGTCGGCGCGGGCACGGCCGACCCGCCCGGGCACGCGAACATCGTCCGGGTGGTCGTCGGCTCGGCTTCGGAACCGGACCGCACGTGGGTGCGCGCGAAGATGACCGTCGTCGAGACGACGGTCGACGACCTCGATCCCCGGCTGTGGCCCGAAGTCCTGGCGGCGCTGCGCGGCGCGGGCGCGGCCGACGCGTGGTGCGCGCCGGTGACCGCGCCGAAGGGCCGGCCGGGCATGGTCCTGACGGCGCTGGCGGCGGACGACCGCGTCGACGGCGTCTGCGCGGCGGTGTTCGCCCACACGTCGACGCTCGGGGTACGGCTGTCCCCGGTGGAGCGGCGGTCGCTGCCGCGCGACAGCGTCACCGTGGACTACCGCGGGCGCCCGGTGAGCGTGAAGCGCGGGTACCTGAACGGGGTCGTCGTGACGGCGCAGCCGGAGTACGAGGAAGTGAAGGCGGCGGCGGAGGCCACCGGGCAGCCGCTGCGCCGGGTACTGGAGGAAGTGCGCGCCGCCGCGGCATCGTGACCGGTTTGTCCGCGCCCGGGCCGGGTAGCCGACCGGTTCGAGACATGCGGAGGTGTCATGACGACGGAAGTCCGGTCACGGCGGAGCGCGGCGCGGACCGCCGCCATGGTGTTCGGGGTCGCGTTCCTGCTGGTGGGGGTGCTGGGGTTCGTGCCGGGGATCACCGCGGGGTACGCGGACCTGCACTTCGCCGGCCACGAGTCGGGGGCGCGCCTCTTCGGCGTGTTCACCGTCTCCGTGCTGCACAACCTGGTCCACCTGGTGTTCGGGGTGCTCGGCGTGCTGGCCGCCCGCGGCAACGGCGGTTCGCGGGCGTTCCTGATGATCGGCGGCGGGGTCTACGTCCTGCTCTTCGTGTTCGGGCTGGCGATGGACCACGACAGCCCGGCCAACTTCATCCCGGTCGACAACGCCGACGACTGGCTGCACCTCGGCCTCGGCGTCGCGATGATCGCGCTCGGCATCGCGACGACGGCGATCGACCGCAGCCGCGGTGAGTACCCCGAGCCGGAGATCCAGGGGCACTGAGCCGTGCTCCGGCTCGGATTTCCGGTGCTCGGCGTGTCCGACGTCGCGCGCGCCGCCGCCTTCTGGTCGGCGGCGCTGCACCTCGTCATCACCGAGGAGTGGGCCAGTGACCGGTGGCGCACGCTGGAGCACGCCGACGGCTCCGGCCACGCGCTCGCGCTCATGCACAGCGAGTCGCCGGTCGAGCCGTACCCGCGCGTGCACCTCGACCTGCTGGTCGACACCACGGCGGAGCAGGAGGCCGAGGTCGCCCGGCTCATCGGCCTCGGCGCCGCAGAAGTCGATTGGGACCGCTACCCCGCGCAGCCGGACTTCGTCGTCCTCGCCGACCCGGACGGCAACCGCTTCTGCGTGGTGGACCTCAGCAAGGCACCGTCCACCGGTTAGGGACGCCGGCCCACGCCCGTCGCGATCTCGTGCAGCCGGTGCCGGTCCGGGGCCAGCGGCGCCGTGTCCGCGCCCGCACCTTCGCGCAGGCCCGCGAGGAACTCCTTCAGCGTGAACGCCGCGTCGTGCCGCGGCCGCCAGCCCAGCTCGGACTCCGCGCGGGAGGTGTCCATGACCGGCAGGCGCAGCACCGCGTCGAAGAGCCCGGGCGTCGCCGGTACCGCGCGCAGCCGCCAGGCCGCGCTCACCGCCGCCCGGACCGCCGCGGCCGGCACCGGCACCGTGCGCGCGCCCAGCAGGTCCGCGACGAACCGCGGGTCGACGACCGGGCCGGTCGCGACGTTGAACGCCCCGCGCACCGGGCGCGTCACCGCCCGGCGGACGGCGTCGGCCAGATCGTCGGTGTGCACGACCTGGACGCGCAGCCCGGGAACGTCCGGCACGACCGGGATCAGGCCGGGCCGCACGAGCGAGCCCGGGATGAACGGCCCGCCGAACAGCCGGCGCTGCTCGGTGGCGGCGGCGCGCTGGAAGACGAAGCCCGGACGCATCCGGACGACGGCGAGCTTCGGGTGGCGCTGCTCGAACGCGTCGAGGTAACGCTCCACATAGGACTTTTCGCGGGTGTAGGCCGCACCGGGCCAGCCGTGCGTCGGCCAGTCTTCGGTGACCGGTTCGTCGTCCTCCCGCGGTGAGTACGCGCCGATCGAGGACGCGTAGACGAGCTTGGATACCCCGGCCGCGGCCACCGCGTCGAACACCCGCAGCGAGCCGAGGACGTTCGCGCGCCACGTGCGTTCCGGGCGGCGCGTGGGCTGGAACAGCCAGGCCAGGTGGACGACCGCGTCGGCGCCGCGGAAGAGCGGCACGAGGTCGTCGCGCTCGACGTCGGCCGTGACGACGCCCTCGGCCGGCCGTCGAGCCAGCCCGACGACCGTCTCGACCTGCGGGTCGGCGTTCAATGCGGCGACGACGCCGCTCCCGATGTTGCCGGTCGCTCCGGTGACCACGATGCGCATCCGGGGCGGTTACCCGGCGCCCGCGCCGTCAATCCTGCTATCTTCGCGGGGAAAGATCTCGTGGAGGAGACCACTCGTGGCAGGTGACGTCGACATCTCCGGATAGCTCCGGAGCGTGCGGCCCCCGGCAGTGCCGGTGCGGGCCGCTTTCGACGTCCCCTTTCGCTTCGCACCACACCGAGGTCCGCACCATGTCCGAAATCGTCCTGTCCGGCCTGTCCTTCTCGTGGCCGGACGACACCCCCGTCTTCGACCGGCTGTCCGCCACCTTCCCCGGCGGCCGCACCGGGCTCGTCGCCCCGAACGGCTCCGGCAAGACGACGCTGCTGAAGCTGGTCGCCGGGGTGCTGAAGCCGTCGGCGGGCAGCGTCACCGCCGACGGTGTCCTCGGCTACCTGCCGCAGGACCTGCCGCTGAGCGGGGAGCCGTCCGTCGCCGAGGTCCTCGGGGTGGCGCCGGTCCTGCACGCCATCGCGGCCGTCGAGTCCGGTGACGTCGACGAAGCGCACTTCACGACCATCGGCACCGACTGGGACATCGAGGAGCGCACGCGTGGCCAGCTGGACCGGCTGGGCCTCGACGTCGCGCTCGACCGTTCGCTCGGCACCCTGTCCGGCGGCCGGATCGTCTCCCTCGGGCTGGCGGCGCAGTTGCTCAAGCGGCCGGACGTGCTGCTGCTCGACGAGCCGACCAACAACCTCGACCGCGACGCCCGGCGCAAGCTGTCCGGCGTGCTCGACGACTGGTCGGGCTGCCTCGTCGTGGTCAGCCACGACCGCGCGCTGCTCGACCGGATGGACCGGATCGCCGAGCTCGACCGCGGCGAGATCCGGTTCCACGGCGGGAACTTCACTTCCTACGAAGAGGCCGTCGAAGCCGCGCGGGAGGTCGCCGAGAAGAACATCCGCAACGCCGAGCAGGAGGTCAAGCGCGAGAAACGGGAGATGCAGCAGGCTCGCGAACGCGCCGCCCGCCGTGCGAGCACCGCGTCGCGCAACCTCGGCAACGCCGGGCTGCCCAAGATCTTCGCGGGCACGATGAAGCGCACCGCGCAGGAGTCGGCCGGCAAGGCGGACGGCACGCACGCGGCGCGCGTCGACGCGGCCAAGGCCAAGCTCGACCAGGCCGAGCGGGCACGGCGGGACGAGCGGAAGATCAGCCTGGAGCTGCCGCGGACGGAGGTCCCGGCGGGCCGCACGCTCTTCCTCGCCGAGGACCTGCGGGCGCGCGGCCTCTTCCCGGCCGGCGTCGACCTGGCGATCCGCGGCCCCGAGCGGATCGCGCTCACCGGGCCCAACGGCGCCGGGAAGTCCACGCTGCTGCGGATCCTGAAGGGCGACCTCGAGCCCGACAGCGGTTCGGTGTCGCGCTTCGACGGCCGGATCGCGTTCCTGTCCCAGCGTCTCGACCTGCTCGACGACGACCGGACGGTGGCCGGGAACCTGGCAGCGGCCGCCCCCGCGCTGCCGCCGTCGCAGCGGATGAACCTGCTGGCCCGCTTCCTGTTCCGCGGCTCGCGCGTGCACCTGCCGGTGGGCGTTCTTTCGGGCGGCGAACGGCTGCGCGCCACGCTGGCCTGCGTCCTGTTCGCCGAACCGGCACCGCAGCTGCTGTTGCTCGACGAGCCGACGAACAACCTCGACCTCGTCAGCACCGCGCAGCTGGAGAGCGCGCTGACGGCGTTCCGCGGCGCGTTCGTCGTCGTGAGCCACGACGAGCGGTTCCTCGACCGCATCGGGATCGACCGGTGGCTGCGGCTGGAAAACGGTGACGTACACGGGTGACGCCGCGGTCGCCTGAGCATCGGCGCAAGTGGTGGGGGGGGGGGGGCGGAGGGGCGGGGCCGCTTGGGAGAGGAGACACCACCCCCCCCCGGGGGCGGGGGGGGCGGCCGGGGGGTGTGGCGCGG